>JAUSOT010000160.1 GCA_030656075.1 Candidatus Cloacimonadales bacterium | reverse complement strand
AATGAAATATTCAGCAAGCTGAATTTCACGGGGTAAACCGAATTCGTCCCGAAAGCGTTCGGGACCACCTTCTCCAAAGGAGAAGGAAATGAAACTTCCAATTGTCTAAACCCACTATTTTCCCTCTCCTTTGGGGAGGGCCGGGGTGAGGCAAAAACACTCTATTATGCAGAACTCATAAATACAAACAAAAAATTCTGATTAGAGTTTCTCTCATCCATAAACCGCCTGATGATAATAACTTCCATATCTGATGCAATGTTTACCGTCAGTTCGACAGAACCAACCAACCAGAGAAATTCTATCAATCATGTTTTATTTTTTTTAGTCATAAGATATTGTGTCAAGTATTACTTTTTTTTAGCTTTACAAGAATAAAATGCCAAAAATCATTGAACCAGAATATCGAAAGAGGAGGCAAAAAATGCCGAGAATGATCTATTTAGTCCTGATGGCTTTGATCATGCTGACAGGCTGTTTGAAAGAAGCGGAACTTACAATTTCCAATAATACTCCTTTATTGGCGAAAGTTTCTATAGATGGAATTATCTATGAACTGCCTGCCGGTGGTGAACCTGCCAAAGAAACTTATTACCTGAATTCATATTTACTCTTTGGTGAATCGGTCAAGGTTCCCGTGGAGTATATTCAAACCACACCCTACAGATCGCAGAAACGATTCAACGTAGAAATGAAACCGGGCAGGGATAAATCATACCATGTTAAATTCAATCGTGGACAGCTGCAGTTCTGGAATCTTGCTCCGGTCACTATCTACTCGATGAAAATTCGTGAAACAGATGACGATGAATGGTCGGATAATCTTCTGGATGATGTAGTTTATTCGGAAGAAAATGAAGTAATTCCTATCGAAGACGGCATTTATTTCGTTAGATTAGTCGATCCAAATGGATTTGAATACGAGCAGTTTGAAATCGAAATTATAGCAGGAGAAACTTTACCTTATTATTTCTGGGGATAGAAAGTAAACTTCTGATTGTTCCCGAAATTCTTCGGGATCATCCGAATGTTTGTATACACTCGAAGGAGCAGGAAAGGATTCGGGAGTCAACAGAAGTTGGAAAATAATTAAACTGCATTATCCATAAATATTTTTCATTATCTCTCTGTTCCTGTATATATCGGGATTCAACTCAATTTTGCCGAAACGTTCTCGGCGGTTATCGAAATTTTCGATGATTTCAGGAATTGACATTTCCCATTCCATGGGGTTGATATTTCCATAAGCCAGATAAAAATCGGTCAGTTGCCGGAAAGCTTTTTCGAATTGTACTGAATCGTAAATGGAAGCCCAATATAGCAGGAAATGAATAATATCGCTTTCGGGATAATTATACTCCCACTCACCAAAATCGATCATAAAGTATTTTCCATTCGAGAGAATATAGTTTTTTGGATTATTATCTGAGTGGCAGATACATTTTCCGTTTATATTCTCAAGCGCATGTAATTCAATGAATAATTCAGCAATCTGAGAAAAATCAGGTTGTTCAATTTCGCCGATATTAGCGCCTTCCAGATACTCCAGGATCAAGGTGTTTTTGCCGTCATGGTCAAGCAGTTTGGGTGTGAAAGGTAATTTTTTTTCATAAATATATAATTCCTTTTTGAACATCTTGGGTGATTTACAGATTTTGATAACTTGCTTTTTATCTTTCTGGATCATCACATTCGATTTCATATTCTCCTCCCTGTTTTTAAAGAATCATGTGTTCAGCATAATAAGAAATGCTCGTCTTTCTGAGATATTCTACTTGCTTTTCTCACGAAGAATCTCATTATAAGCAGAGATCCTTCCATAGAACAACGTGCAAGATTCGTCAGGATGACATAAACACACAATTTTTCTAACTCATTTGAAAATAATCATTTATCATCGATCTCGATGGTTATTTTACTTCCTTTTTTATATCCTTTCAGATTTTGCAGATAGCCGATCACAACATCGATAAAAGTTTGCTGTACGTAGGGAACGATCTTCAGATCATTGCCATTGAACTTGATAACAACATTGCGGTCTCGATCAGTTTTACAGATATCTCTGCTTTTATTTCCCGCCAGGATTTGTACAACCATTTCACGACAGCTTAATCCGCACTCACAACAACACTCACCCTTGACCAGAGGTAGCACATCGAATACTTTTGCCTCCACCCTGTCGGTAAAATCTTTAATATCTTTTTCTGCTTTAAAAACCGGTAAATCTTTGTAAAAAACATGATCATCGGAATATTTCCCTGAAATAGCGAAAACTGTGCCGTCTATCAGTTCCTCCAGTTCATTCTGGTTTTCCGCACAAATAATGCGTGGTAAAGCCTCCGATCTCATACCTTCCACAACTACCCAGTCAGCATCCAGTTTATCGAGCATTTCATTCAAACTCAAACTGCGGTGCCAGATCATGTATGTTTCATTCTGACCTCTGGCAATCACCACATCACCACTCGCCTGCCAGTGTTTCCAACTGTTGCTGCCTTCTTTTTCCATCGTGAAATTTTCGGAATGAATGTCTTTGATGGAAACCACTTTGTAGCCACGGCTTTTCAATTCCTTGATCAGTTCCACAACAACGGTGGTTTTGCCGGTACGATGATAACCTGAAACACTGAAAACTTTCATTATATTTTCCTAACTATTTTTTTATTTGAATTCGCCCCCCCTTCGCAAGGGGCAGAGTGTGTGAAAATAGTAGCCCGACACTCCGTGGCGGAAAATCGGAGTCGAAATTTCGATTGTAATCGCCGATCTCCCCGAAAGGAGTTGTTTT
>JAUSOT010000159.1 GCA_030656075.1 Candidatus Cloacimonadales bacterium | reverse complement strand
AATGAAATATTCAGCAAGCTGAATTTCACGGGGTAAACCGAATTCGTCCCGAAAGCGTTCGGGACCACCTTCTCCAAAGGAGAAGGAAATGAAACTTCCAATTGTCTAAACCCACTATTTTCCCTCTCCTTTGGGGAGGGCTGGGGTGGGGCAATTAATTTCAAAAACACTCTATTATGCAGAACCCTTTATTTATTAATAAAAAAAAAATCTAATTTTTCACTTCAGCGCCTCATCTGTCCCGAATGCTTTCGGGACACCTTCTCCCGGGGAGAAGGAAAAGCATGTATTTATACTTTTTTACCCTCTCCTTTTATGAGTCGGCTTGAACTTTGTTCAAACGATCTCATATTCTCCAGCCTTTTCAAAGGGAGGGCTGGGTGAGGTTTCTATTACCACAAAATCCACTCTATAACTAAAAACTATTTATTTTAATACAATCTTTCTTAAATAAGTTTTATTTTCAATATTTTTAAATCTGAAATCCAATTTATCGGGAGTAACTTCCAATATGAGATATGTTGCTTCATTTCCCCTGTCGAAAAAATTCTTCAGATGCCCGGGATTTACGAAATAGATGTCATCGAGTTTCTTGAAATTCCACCGGTGAGTATGTCCGTAGAATATTACAATTATATCAGCCGGAATGGCATTTATGTCTTTAACAAAGTGGGCGAGTTGAAATTTCCAACCTGCGATTTCGACGGTTTGAATGCGGGGAATAGAGCCGTCTCGATAACCATCATGATAAAGACCGGGAACTTTTACCAGAATACGGTTTTCCAGAAGATCGAAGTTTTCATCCATATCTCCGTAATCATCACCCAGATGAAAAATATGGGAGACGCCACTCTCATTCTCGAAGGCCTTGCGCAATAAGGCTTGATTTTTATGAGTATCAGATACAATCATAATTTTTTTCATATTCAAAATCCAAACTATTACAAATTTATAAAAATAAAAAAATACTCGAAACACAAAAGCCTTATAAAACCTCCACTCATTGATTTATAAATGAAACGACCCTGCTCAGGAAAAGTTACATTTTTTCCGGTGCTGATATTCCCAGAAGATTCAGTGTGATCGCTAATACGTTCATTATGGCAGAGATAAGGTAGAGCCGGCTTTGGCTTAATTCTTTATGTTTGGCATCCACGATGGTATATTTGCCGTAATAACGATGAAATAATCCAGCCAGTTCATGCACATACACAGCCAGACGGTGCGGTTCCCGGTGATCTGCACAGGCATTTAGAATGGTGGGAAGTTCCAGCATTTTCTTGATGATGGAAAGTTCTATTTCTTTATCAAGTCTCTTCAGATTTTTTGTGTTAAAGTCCTTTAAAGTGATCTTTTCTTTTTTGGCTTTTTTCAGAATGCTGGCAATCCTGGCATGAGCATACTGGCAGTAATAAACCGGATTTTCAGATGATTTTTTCTTGGCCAGTTTCAGATCGAAATCCAGATGAGCATTCGGTTTACGATTCACAAAGAAATAACGGGCTGCATCCTTGCCGACTTCATCGATCAGATCATCCAATGTAACGATCTTTCCAGCTCGTTTGGACATCTTCACTGCTTCGCCGTCCTGGATCAGATTAATGTGCTGCAAATAGACAACTTCCAATTTACTGATGTCCATTTCCAAAGCCAGCATCGCTGCTTTCAATTTGGAAACATGACCGTGATGATCCGGTCCCAAAACATCGATCAGAACATCGAATCCGCGCTGATACTTGGTGAGGTGATAGGCAATATCCGGAACCAGATAGGTGGGATTGCCGTCTGTTTTAATGAGAACACGGTCTTTTTCATCACCAAACTGAGAAGAACAGAACCAGACAGCGTCATCTTTTTCGTAAGTGCAGTTCGCTTCCGCCAAATAGCTGAGAGCTTCTTCCAACATTCCCTCTGCCCGTAACTTCTTCTCGCTCATCCAGTTATCAAATTGGACGTCGAAGCCGTTCAAACTGATAACCTGCATATTGTGAATGGCTTCCAAAGCAAAATTCTGCATGCGCTCCAATCTGTCTTTTTCGGCAATATGAAAAAGTTTGGAACCATCAATTACACTAAGCTGAGCAGCAAGATCTTTGATGTATTCTCCATGATAAGCTTCTTCCGGGAATTCATCCAGCCTTTCACCATGCAGTTCGCGGTAGCGTAGTTCCATAGATTCACCGAGAATATCAACCTGATTTCCGGCATCGTTCACATAAAATTCTTTGAAAGCATCAAATCCGATATAATTCATGATTCGAGCCAGAGAATCACCATAAGCACCGGCACGAGCGCTGACCACATTCAACGGTCCGGTCGGATTGGCGCTGATGAATTCCAGCAGAATTTTTTGTCTTTTTCCGTAATTTGAAGAACCATAATTATTTTTATCATTTACAATTTGAATAAGATTTCTATGAAAGACCGAATTTGCCATTTTGAAATTAATAAATCCGGGACCGGCAATATCAATCGATTTATAGTTTTTACCTTTCTGCATGATCTCTTTTATCTTCAAAGCCAGATCATGCGGTTTCAGGTTGTTCAACTTGGCGTTGATCAAGGCTGCATTGGTGGAGAAGTCACCATGTTCTTTCACATTTGGAATTTCCACAGTGAAATTATCATTATATTTCAAATCCAACTTTTTCAGACAAGCTACAATATCTGCAAAAATCTTAGTTTTGATCATCAGTCTTCTCTTTTCCTGTTATCTGGGAATGGATTTTGATCTCTTTGTCACGCTGGATAGGCTGGATTTTATACAAATCTTCTATTTTATAACGGGAGCGGGTTTCTTCATTAAAAATGTGCACGATTATATCGATGAAATCCAGTAAAACCCAACTGGCATTATTCATTCCTTCCGAGGAAAGAAGCTGGATCTTTTCCTCACGCGCTTTGGCTTTGATGTGCTCGGCAATCGCTCTGACGTGCAATTCGGCTGTTCCATGACAGATGATGATCGAATCTGTAAAATCGGTTTTACCTTCCACATCGATATGGATTACATCTTCCGCTTTTTTTTCCAAAGCCCAACCAATAATTTTTTCCACGTTCTCAAGTCTTTCTTTTTTCATAAACTCCTACAGATTATTCGCTTTTGCGAATAGAAAATTATTTAAAATACTCTTTGTAATCATTTCCCAAAATTATCTGCATATCCTCGATCGAATTGGGATCGAGGGCATATATTTTCCTGGTTATTCCAGTTAAATTCATTATATAATTCAATTTCTCTTCATCTTCTCTTTTTATCACGATGATGCTTTTACCATAGATAAACATATCCCGGTCAACATTTCGCCAGGAAATGATATCGATATTGCCGGCATTTTTATTGATGAAGTATTCTTTCACATCTGTGGCAGCGCCATCCACACCACAGCCGTTCAGGATTGCCAGTTTCACGGATGTAGGCCTTGTTTCCACGGCAATTTCCTGTTTTTCACTTCTCTGAAAAAATAGAAAATATCCTATCAGGATCAAACCCGATAAAGCGCATAAAGCTACTAATAATGCCTTTCTATTAACCGGTGACAAATTATTTTTCAACCCCTGCTTTGTCAATTTGTTCTTCAAGCTGTGCGGATGCTTTTTCAAACTGTTCTTTGAGCTGCTCAAAGGCACGTTCAAATGATTCGGGAATAACCCTGGTAGCTCCGATAGCTGTCATAAAATTCACATCACCATTCCAACGGGGAACGATGTGAACATGCAGATGAGCTTCGATGCCGGCACCGGCTGCTCTGCCCAGATTAAGGCCGATATTCAAACCATCCGGCGAGTAGGTTCGATGCATCACTTTTTCGCAAAGCTGCACAGTTTCGAATAGATCATCGATCTCAGCTTTGTTCAAGTCTGCCAGTCGAGAAACATGCCGGAAAGGAACTGCCATCAGATGGCCATTATTATAGGGAAACAGATTCATGATAACAAAAGAATGTTCGCTACGAAAAAGAATTAGATGTTTTTCATCATTTTGAACGGAAGGCCGAACGCAGAAGATGCATTCTTCATCTTTTTTAGATAGAATGTATTTCAAACGCCAGGGAGAATACAAAACATCACACATCGCTCCTCCTTATCAGGTGGTAAAATGCTTTTCCCGCAGATAAAATTCCTGCTCCAGGTTGGCCAGTTCCTCGCTGGAATTCACACCTGAAGCTTCCACCATATCATCCAGGATGACAGATGTGACAAGTTTGCCCTGAGCGTTCAGAATTTCCAGCGTATCCGTCAGATAATATTCATTTTGCATATTGTTGCTGTTCACGTATTTCAGCGCTTCAAACAGGCTTTTCGCATCGTAGCAGTAAATTCCTGTATTGATTTCATGAATCTCTTTTTCTGCATCACCGGCATCTTTGAATTCAACTATCTTCAACACATTTCCTTCTGAGTTGCGAATGATCCGGCCGTATTTGAGGGCATCATCCATCACAGCTGTGAGAACGGTGCAGGCGGCTTGTTGTTCTTCGTGCTGTTGCTGCATTTTCTGCAAAGTCTGATAGCGCAGCAGAGGAACATCTCCGCATAAAATGAAAACATTCCCAGCAAAGTTTTGAAAAGCATCTTCGCACATCATCACGGCATGTCCGGTGCCTTTTTGAACATTCTGTTCCACGAATCTAATTTTAGCATTGGCGGGAACGGTATCGATAACAATATCCTTTTTATAACCCACAACTACAGCGATCAAATCGCTATCCAGTTTGAAGGCTGTATCTATAACTCGATTGATCATGGCTTTGCCGGCCAGCTCATGCACCACTTTTGGTTTTTCTGATTTCATGCGGGTTCCCTGCCCCGCAGCCAGAATTATCGTCGCAGTTTTCTTCATCGAATCTCCGATTTAAGATTTTTTCGACCTCATCCCAACCTTCTCCTATCGAGGAGAAGGAGTAAAGCGATTTCCTTTATTACCTGAGTTGGAATGTTGGAAGCAAAATTTCAAAAAATTCATAATATTTATATTACACTCATTTCACTTAGGATTTCAGCTATTCTCTTTCCCAGTACCGGATGCACATAATCCGGGCAAAGCTCATTCAAAGAATCCAGCACAAATTTTCTCTTGGCAATGCCGGGGTGGGGAATGGAAAGACCTTCTTTTTCAATTATTTTATCTTCATACAACAAAACATCGATATCAATCGTGCGTGGTCCCCATTTTTCATAACGGATGCGTCCCAGATTTTTTTCGGTCTTCAGGCATAATTCCAATAATTCGGAAGGAGTTAAAGATGTATCGATTTTGAGAGCACAATTAAGGAAATCCGGTTGATCGATCTTGCCGAAAGCTTTTGTTTCGATGATGGAACTGCATTTCAGCATTACGATTTCAGGTTGCGAGACAAGCCTGGAAATTGCCCGGTTTATAAAATCTTTGCGATCGCCAAGATTTGAACCTAATCCCAAATAACAGATCATAATAACATCCCGTAAAGTTTGATTATCATCGGTTTCTTTCCATTTCTACTTCCACCGAACTAAGCGAGCCGTTGATGGGAACGGAAGGTTTTTTGATGCGGACGTTTGCTGATATTATGCCTGGAAATTCTGAAAAAATTCGATCCAGAAGTGTATTGGCGCAAACTTCCAATAAATGAAATTCCCTTTCTTCCAGGGTATGCCGGATAATATCATAGACTTTTGTATAATCGATCGTGTCATCAAGATGTTTGATTTTCTGGTCGTTCTTGGAATCGGATTCATAGATGAAATCAACGACAAATCGCTGTCCGAGTTTGCGCTCTTCCGGATGAACGCCATGATAGCCGTAAAACACCATTTCATTCAAATGAATTTTCATTTTTCAATCCTTTCGACTATTTCGAAACTGATATTATCAGCCATTTTTTTATCGATAAAATATATGGCAATCCCGCTTAAAATCAAACCGATAAAAGAAATCAGGATTGATAGCGGTTCCGACAAAATTAGAATGTAACGAGCTAAACTGAAAAAAAAGAGCATAGCAAGGATGGGGAAGAGAAAGACCAGCAAAGATGATTTTACTCTCAAACCGGGAGCAAGGTTCACCTTCACCAGGTCACCGATTTCAAAAATTTGATCGGTTTTGATTTTGTGGGCGATTGCTTTATCCTGGCCATGGCAGAAACCGCTCATTCCGCAAGAACTGCAGGAACCGCTTTTCACCATTTCCACCAGCACAAATCCAGCTTCGATTTCCCGGATTATTGCCGAATCTTCTATGTTTTGATTATTATCCATTTTTTATCTTTTCGATTATGTCCGAAGTGGAATTCCCCGCTTTGAACTGCAAAGTTTTCACCTTGCCGTTATCGGCTTTCACAATGTCGGCACCAACTATTTTATCTTCCGGCCAGTCACCGCCTTTCACCAGAATGTTTGGCTTGATCAAGTTTATGAGATCGTATGGCGTATCTTGCTGGAATAAAACGATATAATCTATAACGGAAAATGCGCTTAAGACAATGGCGCGATCTGTTTCAGAATTGATCGGACGGTTTTTTCCTTTCAGTCTTTTAGTACTGTCATCGCTGTTCAAACCGATGATCAAAACGTCGCCGAGAGCTTTAGCTTCTGCCAAATATTGCACATGTCCGGCATGAATGATATCGAAGCAGCCGTTGGTGAAAACGATTTTCTTTCCGATCGTTTTCAGTTCTTTTGCGATTTGATCAATTTCGTTCCAGGTTTTCCGTTTCATATTTTGTCCTTTATGTTACAGGATAATTACCATCGAAACAGGCGTAGCAGTAATCCTGCGGATGCTGAACAGATTTCTCTAATGCTTTGATGTCGAGATATTGGAGAGTGTCCGCTCCGGTGTATTCCTCGATTTCCTGCACATTCATGCGATTGGCGATCAGTTCCTGTCTGGTAGGAGTATCGATGCCATAAAAACAGGAATACTTCACAGCCGGCGATCCAATTCGAATATGAACTTCAGCTGCGCCGGCATTTTTGATCAGTTTTACTAATTTTCGAATCGTAGTACCGCGCACGATCGAATCATCGATGAGAACCACTTTTTTGCCTTTGAAGAAATTCGGTAATGTATTGAATTTCTGATAGACGCTTTCATCGCGAACGGTCTGTTCCGGTTTGATGAAAGTTCTTCCCACATAATGATTTCGGATCAATCCCAAAGCAAAAGGAACATTTTTTTGTCTGGCATAACCCAGAGCGATGAAGTTGGCTGAATCGGGAACCGGAACGACAACATCCGGTGTGATCTCATCTGCCAGAGCTAGTTGTGCTCCGATCTTTTCACGCACTTCATAGACATTTTCACCAAAAATAATACTATCGGGGCGGGAGAAATAGATATGTTCAAAAATACAGTGTTTATCAGATTTTATAGATCTGAACTCATTTGGATCATTGGCAATATTGCGCAGCCCTTCGGTGGAAACGATTACGATCTCAGCCGGATTTACTTCTTTTGTCCATTCCATGTAAAGAATGTCCAAAGCGTTGCTTTCGGAGGCAACCGCAGTAGCTCCTTCTTTTGTCTGACCGTAAGACATCGGACGAAAACCATAGGGATCGCGAAAAAGATACATGTCTTTTTTGGTTCCAAGAACGGTTGAGAACGCACCTTTCACGTTTTTCATCAAGAGCTTGATTGCATCTACAATTGAATAATTTTCTTTTTCAACATGATAAACGATATATTTCAGGAGTAATTCGCCGTCATTTCCGCTGGCAAAATAAACTCCTTTATCTTCCATTTCTTTGCGAATTTCGGCATAATTAACTATATCGCCGTTGCTGGCAAGCACATAGGAAGGCCCGGAAAGTGTTTCTACCACATGCGGTTGTGAATTATAAACCGAAGATGAGCCGCGGGTTGGGTAGCGAACATGTCCGATGGCAATCGATCCAGGCAAAAATTCCAGTTTATCGGGAGTGAAAACATCTTTAACTAAACCCATCTTTTTTCGAAGACGGATAGTTACGCCGTCATTAACTGCCATGCCGCAGCTTTCCTGGCCGCGATGCTGTTCGGCAAAGAGTCCCAAAGTCGCTAATTCTGCGGCATTCCTATGATTGAAAATTCCGATGATTCCACACATTAAATATTAAATTCTCCTATTAATAATGACGATATTTTTCATTTAACACTCACATTATTTGCCTCAACCGTCTGACCACATGCATGTGGTTCAGACACCTTCTCCATGGGAGGAGGATGAGTACTTTGATGATTTACACGTTCTTTTTCCTCTCCTTTGGGGAGGGCGGGAGGGGCAAAAATAGCATTAAGTATCTCTTTATTATTTCCAAGTTTATTTCTTGAAACTAATTCTATTTTCATTTCCAGCCAAAATCCTTTTGATATTGGATTTATGCCGAATGATGATGAACAGGGCGATCACAAAGACGAAGATCAGTATTTCCAGGTCGGAAAAATGATTCTTAAAATTGATATACAATTCCACCAGGAAAAGTGTGAAAGCCGCGATGATCGAGCCGAGAGAAACGTATTTACTGAGCCAGACGGTGATCACAAACACAACCAGCGTGATGGCGACAGGAATGGGAATGAGAGCAATGAAAACACCAGCCGAAGTTGCCACACCTTTGCCGCCTTTGAATTTCAGGAAGATCGTGAAAATGTGACCTAAAATAGCGAAAAGGCCAAAACCGATGAGCAGCAGATTAGAGGGATCAGACACAAGAATTTTTCCAATAACCACAGCCAGGATGCCTTTGCCGATGTCGATGATGAGCGTGATGATGCCGATCTTCGTTCCCAATACACGCAAAGCATTTGTGGCTCCCACATTGCCGCTGCCATGCTGCCGGATATCGATCTTCCTGACTAATTTTCCCATGATGAAACTGGTGGGAATGCTGCCCAGAAGATACGCTGTCACAAAAGCAGCGATCAAATTACTCGTCATTGCTATCCCTGCCTCTGAAAAATGTTTTGATGGAAGCGCCGGTAAATTTGTAGGCTTCGCGTAGTTGATTGTTCAGAAAGCGTTTATAATGAGTTGTGATCAGTTTCGGATCGTTACAGAAAAAAACAAAAGTAGGCGGATGGCTCTTTACCTGTGTGCAGAAGAAGATCTTTGTATGTTTGCCGCTGGAATGGGTCGGAGGAAATTTACTGAGCGTTTTTTCCAGGAATTTATTCAATTCCGCAGTGCTGATACGCTTCTGGCTTTCTTCAAAAACCTCAAGGATCAGATCGAGTATTTTGCGGACACGCAATCCGGTGAGTGCCGATACAAACACAATAGGAGCGAATTCCACGAATTTCAATTGATGTCTGATATCTTTGACAAATTCACCCACGGTAGCATTGTCTTTTTCGATCAAATCCCATTTATTATAAACAATAATGATGTCTTTGAAATTTCGTGCTGCATAAGAGACGATCTTCTGGTCCTGGTTGGAAATAGGTTGCTCTGCGTCCATGATCAGCAGAACGACATCAGCCCGGTTGATGCTTTCGATCGTGCGCATCGTGCTGAAATATTCCACCCCGTATTTGATGCTCTTCTTGCGCCGCAAACCGGCAGTATCGATGAAAGTGATTTTCGTGTTGAAATGCTTGAAATGGGTGTCGATCGAATCTCTCGTCGTGCCGGGAATTTCTGTGACAATATTGAGATCCTGTCCCGAAAGCTTGTTGACCAGCGAAGATTTTCCCACATTCGGTTTGCCGACGATGGCCACGTTGATGCTGTCATCCACCCGTTCGCTGGTTTCGGAAGTTTCGATGCAGGAAATGAGTTCATCGAGGAAGTTTCCAATATTACGGCCATGCACAGCAGCCAGCGGGAAAGCATCTCCAAAACCAAGCTGCAGGAAATCATAAATCTCCAATTCATCTTTTTCATTATCCACTTTATTGGCGATCAGCATCACCTTCTGCCGGTGCGGTGACAGGGTGCGGGCAATCTTGATGTCAGTGTCTGTAGTACCGGTTTTGGCATCGACCACAAACAGGATGAAATCCGATTCTTCGATAGCTATTTCAGCCTGAAATTTGACTGCTTTGTCAATGCTGTTAGTTGCTTTGGGAATGATGCCGCCCGTATCCACAACAATGAAATGATGGCCCGACCATTCCGCTTCTTCATATTTTCGGTCGCGCGTCACTCCTTCTTCAAAATCCACAATAGCACTGCGTTTGCGGCAGATTCGATTGAAGAGGGTGGACTTGCCCACATTTGGTCGTCCAACGATTGCAACTACGCTTTTTTTCATATACTTAACCTTATGCCAATTAACATCTGCCGCAAATCTTTGGCGGGTAGTGAATTTGTCAAATTAAATGATGGCTATAAAAATATTAGAAATTCCACTCTTCCGAAGCTTATCTTAATGTATTTCCAATGAAGAAGATTCGGAAGGAAAAGTTCTTCCGAAGCCCTTCTTTCTCAACGGTATTCATTTGGATTCGGAAGGATCTCATTTAAACCGTTCCGAAGGTTCTCCGACCGTTCGGAAGGTTTATAAAAAACCTGTCTCTCTGAGAGATTCTATCAATGTTTCTCACGAAGAGTCTCAGTTTTTAGATTCGTCGAAAATTCCAAAAAACAAAATCCAAATCACAAATAAATTCCAAATTTAAAAGTCTAAATTCGAAAAAATCCACTCTTCCGAAGCCCTTCTTTCTCAACGTCTTTTCATTTGGATTCGGAAGGAAAAGAAATCTCAGAGTTTTTTGTTTGACATTAAACCGTAATTTATTTGTTTCAATTTTGGCAGGTTTAAAGATTTTGAATCTAATGCCAAAGGTAAACTTCCGAAGTTTCAAGGAACTGTTCTGGAAGATAAACTTCGGAAGTTTGAATGTGAAGGGAGGTGTAGATGCACTTTGAATGCGGAAGATTTTTCCATGTTTATGCAAGAGCAAATTCCGAAAATGATTTGCTATTCAGGGAAATTGATAACTATATCTACTTCCTGAAAAAGTATAGAAAATACATTACACCGGTATTCGATACATTAAGCTACTGTTTAATCCCAAATCATTACCATCTTCTCGTAAAAGTTAAAAACATTGAAGATATATTTGCCTATCAGACAATAAAACATTACAAACATAAACACGACGAATTGAAAATTGATGAGTTTCTACAGCAGCAGATTGCCAATTTTCATATTTCATATGCAAAAGCATACAATAAAAAATATAATAGGAGAGGTACTTTATTTCAACCAAAACCAAAAGCTAAAGAAATATCAGATTTGAACTCCTGTTTGAGGGTATGTCGATATATTCACCGTAATCCAATTAAACATGGATTGGTGGAAAGACTCGATAAATGGAAATATTCTTCATATCAGGATTATACAGGTGATAGAAAAGGAACCATTCCACATAGAGATTTGATTTTATCGCAATTTGATTCGATAGGTGAATTTATGAATTATAATTGCTTGGAAAATGATGATTATGAAATGGCATTTGAGGAGAATTAAACTTCCGAAGTTTTGAAAACTTCGGAAGTTTGAAACACATTGAAGGTGTAGACTTCCGAAGTTTCACATGAGTTCTTCTTGGAAGATAAACTTCGGAAGTTTGAAAAATATTCAAAGCCTGTTTACCGGTCGCCCAGTGAAGCCAGAAGTTTTCGGTTGCAGTATCAAAAGCTGATTTGATGGAAGAGATAGAAAAAGTAATTCATGAAAAATAAAATCATAAAATCCATATCCTTAGATTTTGAATTTTATACCATATAAGGGAATTAATACGGAACTAAAAGGGAATTAATACGGAATTGAATGGGAGGAATCCATGAATAAAAATTTAACAGATTCACCATTGGAAAGACAAAACATAATGAATAATCAGTATGCTCTGAATGAGATAGAAAAAGCTGTCGGTATTAAGGGAGTTCTTTTTGAAGGAAGCTACAGGTTTACAAAGAAGCAAATAGCAGATTTCTTTGAAGTTGGTGTTCGTACTATAGAAAGATATTTAGATACTTATTCGAAAGAGATTACAGAAAACGGGTATGAGGTTTTACGAGCTAACAGATTACAAAACTTCAGGTTAGCTGTCAAAAACATATTTGACACCGACATTGATGTCGGAGTCAAATCCAGAATGTATGGAGTCTTTGATTTTCGTTCCTTTTTAAATATCGGCATGCTACTAACTGAAAGTGAAATTGCCCGAGAATTACGCAGTACGATCCTGGATATTGTTATTGATACAATTAACAAAAAGACTGGTGGAGGCACGAAATACATCAATCAACGTGACAGCAGTTTCGTTTTAACTTATTTTAAAAATGAGAATTATCGGAAGGCATTTACCGGGGCTTTGTGCAATTACGTTGATATGGGCAATTTCAAGTACCCTCTTTATACTGACAAAATCTATAAAACTATTTTCAGAGAAAAAGCTGATGAATATCGAAAAATTCTGAAATTACAGCCGAAGGAAAATGTTCGTAACACATTGTATTCAGAGGTATTATTACTTATTTCATCTTTTGAATTTGGTTTTTCAGAATTACTAAAAGAAAGAAGTACAAAATCGAGTAGGAAGCTGAATGCCTGGGAAACGGAAAAGTTATTTTCAGAGTTTGCTAAACAATCTCATTGGCATCCTTTAATTGAAGATGTTCGAGTAAAAATGGCGAGTCGGGATTTGGGATTTAGAGATGCTTTGCATCTGCAATTAAAAGAGTATTTAACTCCCATTTCAAAAGAAGATTTTGAGAAGTTCCTGGGAAGCAGCAGTAGAAGTGTGGAAAATCAATTAGAGCAATTCCAGGAAGTATTTAAGCGTTTAAAAGAAAGAGATTGATGAAAACGATCTACTTTGATTTTGAGATGTTATATCGAACTTATCAAAAAACTATTGAAGTTTCTGGTGGAGGTAGTTCCGGTATTAGAGATCAAGGGCAGATTGAAAGTGTATTACAACATATTCAAAATGATCTTTATTATCCAATCATTCGAAGATAAACTAACTCATCTTTTTTTTGCTTTGAACAAGTTTCATTGTTTTTTTGATGGTAACAAGCGAATTGCTATTTCTGCCGGAGCATTATTCCTTAATTTAAATGGATATGTTTTTCGAGTTGCAGATTTTATTTCCGAAATGGAAAATATCAGTTATCATGTGGCAGCTGGTAAGGTTAATAAAGGACTTCTGAAAGAAATAATTACTGCTGTTTTGTATGATGATATGGAAAATGAAGAGTTGAAACTGAAAATTTATAATGCTATAAATGACTAATTGAATTGAATGTTCTAAATCAATTTATAATAAAGAGTAATATCAATACACCTGAACGGAATCTATTATCCCGAACCGGTTTACCGTCCGCCCTGAGAAGCCGGAATTTTGCTGCAACATAGCAGGTGATGGACTTGAAAGTAGATTAAGGAATTAACGATGAAAAATGAAATCATAAAAGCCTTAACTTTAGATTTTGAAGCGTATGTAGCGAAATAAACTTCCGAAGTTTCACATGAGTTCTTCTTGGAAGATAAACTTCGGAAGTTTCGGGAAGTTTCAAGGAGTCGTTCTTGGAAGATAAACTTCGGAAGTTTCGGGAAGTTTCAAGGAGTCGTTCCTTAAAGATAAACTTCGGAAGTTTGAAAAATATTAAAGATAACAGATATTACCATCTTTCCTGCCAAACCGGATGAACCATTGCTGGATCAATCTACCAGCGATTTGATGAACTGCGATAATTTCGTGGGATGCAATGCTGATGCGGTTCAAGCTGCCGGAATAGACGGGACGGGAGTGATTGTTGGCATATTGGATTATTATCCTCTGAACTGGAAGCATGAAGATTTCTACACAATCGGTTGGAATACGGATGATCTGCGGATTTTATACATTTGGAATCAACAAGATGACAGCGGCACTCACCCGGCTGGATTCGCTGAAATGTTGACAGGCTGACTTGCTGAATCCCTAATTCGTATATAGATACCGCTTGATCTTTTTCGTTGGTGTTTTCTCAAAGGGCTCAATCTGTTCGATCACTTTATTGATGCGGGAAAACTGTGAAAGCCGCAAGTTGGCTTCCTGGCGGATTTCTTCCAGAAGGTCAGTGATGATCTTTTCCATTTGAGCATCGTCGGTTTTAGTGGTTCGATAATGCTCATCCAGTAGTTCATAATTCAGGTGGATTCTGGCAACGATGCGGTTTTCCTGAGAATAGACCACAGCTTCCAGAGCATATTCATTTTCCACTATAATCGCTTCGATCTCTTCCGGGTAGATATTTTCTCCGCTGGGTCCGACGATAATGTTTTTCAATCTGCCTTTGATGAATAAATATCTGTCTTTTTTCAAGATTCCCAGATCACCGGTTCTGAACCAGCCGTCTTTTGTGAAAACTTCGTCGGTGCGCTGTTGATCTCTGTAGTAGCCTTTCATCACACTGGCACCTTTCACCAGGATTTCACCGATGTTTTTCTTGGAATCCGCTATTTTTACTTCCAGTCCGGGAAGCACAGTTCCGGTGGAACGGAATTTTGTGACTTCCGGAGAGCAACCGGCAATAAGCGGGGAAGTTTCTGTGAGTCCGTAACCCACGGCATATGGAAACTTTGCATCGCGTAAAAATCTCTCTACATCCGATGCCAGCAAAGCTCCGCCAATCCCGAAGAAATGCAGCTTTCCGCCAAAGGAGTGATAGAGTTTCTTTCCGGCAACCCGATGTAAAATTCTTCTGAACAAAGGCATTTTATAGATTCCATGCAGGAATGGACTTTGCGTAAATGTCGGCTGGATTTTGGTTTTAAAGATTTTTTCGATGATGAGCGGAACTGTCAGGATCATGGTTGGATGGATCTTATTCATAGCAGGCAGCAGCACCCTGGCGGTGGGAGGTTTATCGAGATAAAAAACTGCAGCACCGCAGGAAAAAGGTAATAGAAAACCAATCGTACATTCATAGGTATGGGGTAGAGGTAAAACTGAAATAAGTTTATCATGTTCATCCAGTTTTTGGATTTTTAAGGTATCTTGAGTATTAAAAACCAGGTTGCGGTGAGTAAGCATCACACCTTTGGAACTTCCGGTAGTTCCTGATGTATAAATGATCGCTGCCACGTCATCTTCCTGCACTTCCTGGCTGACCAGTCCGGCAGCTTTAAGAGCGGATTCTTTCAATTTGGCGAATTCTTTGGAACCGCTGCTGATGATATTGCTCAGCTTATCATTGGTCGTCTCGGCTGGGATAATGCTGAAATCATCGATCAGAATTCTTAACCTGTTGCTTTTGGACACATCCAGCTTGCCGTAGTGCTTTTCCGAAACAAAGATCGCTTTGCTGCCGGAATGACGCAGAATATGCTGGATTTCATTTTCATGAAAGTCGGGCAGAATGGGACTACAATAGAACCCATGGTTGTAATCGCCAAATAGGCAATTCCCCAGTTGGGAGAATTTTCAGCCAGGATCGCTACTCGATCTCCCCGGATAATTCCCTGATTATGCAAAAAAAGTGAGATTTCGCATATTTTGTCGGCCACTTCCCGGTAAGTGAGAGGATTGCCTTCCACCCAGGATAAAGCAGGTCTATGAGGATATAATTCTACACTTCTTTCCAGAACGGATTTTAAAGTAAGGTCTTTCAATTCTTTCATGTGATTTAAAATGTCCTTTTTCCTTATTCTCCCCCTGTCAAGGGGCAGAGTGTGTGAAAATAGTAGCCCGACACTCCGTGGCGGAAAATCGGAGCCGAAATTTCGACTTCAATCGACGATCTCGCCGAAAGGAGTAGTTTTGTGTTCCAGGAAATCGATTCATTTTTAATTTTCACACAGTCTGGGGGACACAGGGGGGATGCCATTTAAATCATCCTCCTGTGTGTTTCTTCAATCATGTTTGTTTCATGAAGGTTCTATTTCAAAAGTAACATCTTGCCAACCGGAGAGTTACTTATATTAAGTTTATAAAAATAGATTCCTGATGAAACAGGAAGATTATTGTTATCGGTACCGTTCCAGATAACAGAATACTTATTGCTCCCCGCTCGTGTCATCTTGCGTCCGTCATCCTGAGCGAAGTCGAAGGACGAAGGACGGGGAGCATAATTTACCTGTGACCCTTCGACTGCGCTCAGGGTGACAGGAAGAACTTTCACAATCTGACCTTTTAGATTATAGATTTCAATTTGTGTAAATTCGTGTAAATTTGTGGTTTCAAAACTAATTGTTGTTGATGGATTGAACGGATTCGGATAATTTGATAGATAAATTTCAGGAGAAATCATTTCATTCACAACGGAAGAATTTTCCAGTCCCATCAGGGAAACCGCATCTACAGCCCAGGCCACACAGGTAGAAGAACTTGTGCCGGTGGAAGTATAGTGAAAGGCAAGAGAAAGGCTGCTGGATTGATTGTAGTCAGCCAGAGAAATCTCACCGGAATCAGTCCAGATAGCGGAATTCATAGCAGGAAGATTGGCAGGGATCAATGTCCAGTTTGCCAGGCAGGGATCGCCGGAACCGGCATAATCAACAGAGGCGACCACTTGCAGTCCTGGAATGCTTTCGGTAAATTTAGTCCAGGTGGAAAAAGTGAGAAGCACATCGGAAAAGTCTGTCAGATCGATTTGAGGAGAGATCAGCCAGTCGTCACCCGGTTCATTGCTCTGATAATTGTTCATATACATGTACCACGATCCATCAGGAACACTGGAGGGATAGGAATTGTTACTCACTTCATCGGTGCGCGTCCAGATGTTTGTGCTGGCGGCATTATAGATTATCCAATCTGGCGGCTGTTCGAAGCTTTCTGCCAAAATAACCACAGGAATATTAGCGGCACCGACCAGGATGTAATTGTTTTTAAGCATAGTATCGAACGTGCCGAATTGGTCTTCGATGGTTAAACTGACATCATATACTCCATCGAATTCATAGGTGAAACTCGGATTCTGCAAGTTGCTGTCCTCGCTGCCGTCTCCATCAAAATCCCAACTCCAATCAACAATTTCACCGGATGCGGTTGATGTATCCGTAAACTGAACATTCAAAGGAGCAATTCCGGAAGTCGGTTCGGCTGAAAAATCGGCGCAGGTATTGTTCCAGATGTAGGCGACAAATTCGGGATGATCGATAAAGGGATTGCGGTTTTGCTGCCAGTTATACACCTTATCATTGCGGGAAATTTCCCAATCATCGGGCGGATCATTTTCATGCCATTCCAATAGAACGGATTTTTTAGCATGGAACGGTTGATTATTGGGTGATGAAGGAATGTAATCCACCATTTCCAGATCGATTTCAGTTCCTCCATTATAACGCACTGCCATATAGAAGATCATTCTGGCGACGTCGCCCTTCACAGCGTCTCTCGGTTCCCAGGAATCGCTGTCTCGAAAGCAGCCGGTTGGTCCGTCGCCATCGATATATTCCGTTCCGCCATTATCAAAATCGAGATTTCCACGGGCGGAATTGACCGAATCATCTTCCGGGCGAATATGATGAGCATCCGTTCCTGCACCCGGAGTCGTGCCGAAATTTCCATGTGATTTTGCCCAGACGTGTTCCCGGTTCCAGTTTGATACTCCTGCGCCGAAATATTCTTTGGGAATCGACCAGCCGGTGTAGATCATGATCACATTGTCAGTATTATTCGGATCTTCATCCGTATCCGGCAAAATGAAATCGCGCAGATCATCATAGGAATATTGTATATGCCCATCGATTATATCGTGTAAAACTTCTTTCAAAGCTTCTCCGTTCAAACCTTCGGTTCCATCATAATAGCCGGGGGGAATGTCGGCAGCTAAACTAACTATATATAACAGTAAAAAAAATAATATCTTTTTCATTTTCCTTCCATTCTCTCTTCACGATCTTACAAAAAAAATCTGCCATTTTAATGTCAAACGAAATTGCGCAGATTGACATAAATCAAGGTTATCTTTATTTGACAGCAGATAAAAGGTCGGATATTAAAGATATGGATAAATTATTCGAGAAAAGTCGGTATTTTCAGTTGGAGTTGTCGGCAGGACAGCGTTTGGATTTTCCTGCCGTCTTTGGGAATGCTCATCCTGTGCACCTGGAGATCGGCAGCGGCAGGGGAGAGTTCCTGCTGCAAAAAGCAATTTCGCATCCCGAAATAAATTTTCTGGCTCTGGAACTGAAAGAAAAAAGGATCAGGACGATCCTGCGGCAACTCGATCCGGAAACGCATAAAAATGTGCGGTTAATCAAGCTTTTCGTCAATGAACATGTCACCGATTTGATACCTGCAGGAAGCTTTCAAACAATCTATATCATCCATCCCGATCCCTGGCCCAAAAAACGGCACAATCGTCGCAGATTGATCCAGCCTAAATTCATCGATGTGCTACATCTGCTTCTGCAAAAGGAAGGAATCGTAAAGCTTTCCACCGATCATGAAGATTATGCCGGGTGGATCGTGCGTTATTTCCTGGAAAGGAAAGATTTCAGTTCAATTTACAAAAATGGGTTTACACGAAACACACCTTCCGATCATGTGGAAACGTTTTTTGAGAAAGTGAAAAGAGAAGAGGGTTTTCCGCCATTTTATATGGAGTTCAGGAAAGTGAAGATTTAATTGCCTCTCCCCAGCCCTCTCCGGGGGAGAGGGAGAAGATCCAACCAGATTGTTGACCAACATAGTGGTGCAGACGGAAGAGGCAGAGAAAAAAATGAAGTTGGTCATTATAAATATCATGAAAGTGTCATTGCGAGTTCTCTTTCTGAAGTGTCAGCCGAAGCAATCTAA
>JAUSOT010000150.1 GCA_030656075.1 Candidatus Cloacimonadales bacterium | reverse complement strand
TCCCGCACGATTTTTTTACTCATTTTAGATTGTCCGCTGCGGCGGTCTGTGAAGACAATGGGGATTTCTTTGATGCGGAATTTCCTGATCCAGGTGCGCAAATTCATTTCGATCTGAAAGGAATATCCATCCGAAAGGATCGAATCGAGATCGATGCTTTCCAAAACTTCGCGACGGAAACATTTGAATCCGCCGGTCGGATCATGAATAGGCATGCAGGTGATGATCTGCACATATTTGGAAGCGAACCAGCTCAGCATCAAACGATGCAGCGGCCAGTTAACTACATTTATCCCAGTCACATAACGCGAGCCGATCACCAAGTCATAATTCTCAATTGCCGTCAGCATTTTGGGAAGTTCAGCCGGATCGTGGGAAAAATCGGCATCCATCTCGAAGATGTAATCAAATTTTTTCTCGATGGCATATTTGAATCCTGCCACATATGCAGAACCCAAACCTTTCTTTCCTTCCCTTTCCAGCAGGTGAATTCGTTTATTATGTTTCATCATTTCAGTAACGATCTTTCCAGTATCGTCGGGAGAATTATCATCCACGATCAAGATTTCCAGGCATTTATCCTGTTTTAATACGGCTTTGGAAATAGCAGCTACATTTTCTGCTTCATTGAAGGTAGGAATGATTACAAGTGCTTTCATTTTTTATCCAGATTATTTTTTAGTAATTGAGCTTCTGATACTTTGCCGACCGGTTTGGCAGGATTTCCCAGCCAGATTTCTTCAGATTCCACATCTTGGGACACCACGCTTCCGCCTGCTACCATACCGTCTTCATGGATTGTTTTACCCGGCAGGATGGTTGCATTCACACCGATCCGACCACCATCTTTGATTGTTACACCCTTGAAGTGTTTATAACGTTCTTTATCCCGTGCCATGTAATTGTCATTACTGGTAGCCACTGCCGGAGCAACGAAGCAATAATCTCCGATTTCGGAATAAGCAGTGATGTAAGCATTAGTTTCGATTTTGTTGCGATTACCGATTATAGTGAAATTCTCAATCGTTACATTCCTGCCGATGATATTCAGGTCACCGATCTCCACGTTCTCGCGGATGGTTGCCGAATCTGCTATCAGGCAGCTATTGCCGATTTTGGATTGAACGTAAATCACAACATTGGCACCGATTTGACAGAGATCACCAATTTCAGCCGGTTTCAAGTTAGGATCGACTTTGAAGATGCTGCGGGGTGAACTGAGCGGTTTCTTGCCAACAATCGTGTTGTCATCGATGCGCACGCCGTTGCCGATGATGCTTCCTTCATAAATGATCACGTTGTGCCCGATCTGGCAATCCTGCCCGATCTCCACTTTACCCATGATGATGCAGTTAAAACCCCAACTGGAATTTCTACCGATCTCTGCCGATTCAGCTATGTGCTGGCTCATAAATCAAACTCCTTACTTATCAACTCAAACACTCTTCCGCAGCGTATCTTCCGGCTTTCATCGCCTTCAGGTTTGCTTGAACGATTTCTTCGCCTTTGCGTCCGAAAATCGTCCTGATTCCGTTTTCCAGTTTTTCATACGGAATATCCAGATAAGCGGAAGCAGCGCCCAGCATCACCATGTTCATGGAGCGGGCTGCTCCGATATCTTTGGCTACTTTATTGGCATCAAAAGCGATGAGATTTTTGATCGCTTTTACATCCTGCAATAATTTCTCTTCATTCGGATAATTCGGGATATTTTTAAAAGTGACTGTATTAGTGATCAGCCATCCGTTTCCGACTAAATATGGTTTGTAGCGCAAAGCTTCCATCGGTTCCACGCTGATGATCAGGTCTGCCCCACCTTGCGGGATCAAATCAGAGAAAATTTCCTGATCGGAAATCCGTAAATGAGATTGCACGTCTCCACCCCGCTGACTCATTCCGTGAACTTCAGCCTGCTTCAAATTCAAACCACTTTCAATGGCTGCTTGGCCAATGATTGCAGCAATGGAGAGAATTCCCTGTCCTCCAACTCCAGCTAAAATTATATCTTTTTTCATTTTATCTCCTTTTATTTACAACGAACAAACACGAACAAAAGAAAAGTTCATGTTCAGTTTTCTATGAAATTCGGTATTCTCTCAATTTCAAATCCCACTTGATCAGGAGGAAAATTGATTAGAATTCCCAATTTGTAACCTGTCGCCTTCAAATAATTCATTAACTGTGCTTTATGAATTTTCGTTAGCATTGCACAGGTTTTTAATTCTATAATTATTTTATCATCAATAACTAAATCTGCTAAATATTCACCGACAACGTCACCTTTGTAATGAACTGTAAGTTTCTTCTGACTTTCTACTTTAAACCCTTTAAATCGAAATTCCGTTGCCAGCGAGTTTTCATAAACCTTTTCTAAGAATCCGTTACCGAGTTCCTTACGAACTTCAATACAAGCTGCTTTGATTTTGAAAAACTCATCCTTGAAAATCAATTCTACCATTATTAAACCTTTGTTCGCTTTTGTTAGTTGTTAACTTCGTTTTTTCTTTCCGTAAACATGAATGCAAGGTCTGCGGGGAATGACCACAGAAACACCATTATAAGCAATTTCTTCCTTAAATACTTTCACATTTTCTTCGTGATGCCGGGAAAGCGGATTAATCACTCGGATGTGTTCTTT
>JAUSOT010000148.1 GCA_030656075.1 Candidatus Cloacimonadales bacterium | reverse complement strand
GTCAGGTTATGATGTTCATTTTAAGTTCTTCCCACAAGATTCTCTTATGGTTATTAATATTCAACTCTTTCAGAGTTCTTTTCTGTAACTCAGCTTGATTTGAATGTAGAAACACCAAAAAAAAGGAGCGTGATTGTCGCTCCTTCTTAATAATTAATAAACTTATTAATAACTTTTTTTTAGTTTGGTGATCAATTTGCGTTGAACACTAGCCTGCTTTGTCGTATCAAATTTCACATTTTCGATGGAATTCAGATAATCAAACAATTCTTGATTAGACATTTCTCTTTTTTCGATCTTCTGCCTGGCAAATTTCAAAGCAATTTTATTCCAGTAGAAAGGATTAGCATGTTTCTTTTCCAACAGGCCAACTTCATGAAATTTTTCCAGAAGATTATCAAACAAATCGGAATTTTTGGGATTTTTGAAAACACTGATCCGGCCGTCATTGGAAATAGCTGTGCCATTGATCTCCAGGTAGGAAGGCTTGGGAAGTAGAATATGAGAAGGATCAGCATCATCCGTATGGGTGTTCACCGAAACTATGAATTTACTGTTTTTCATTTGTTTCTTTTGTTCTTCGCAAGGAAGTTCACCATACAATATTACAAAGTCGGAATTCTCCGGTTTGCCCGGATTTATGCCGATTTTCATCAGGCCGCGGAAGTTGTTCAATTGAGAAGTCGGTAATACACCCGAACCTTTCCCGAAATCGCAGACCATAGCGGCTAGAGCCCAGATTCGCCAGATGGAAAGTTCATTGATGTTATTCCTGCAATAAATAAAAATGGTTTTTTCCGGAAGTTCAAGAGCGATTGGATCGCTCGATTTTTCTTCATCAGGTTCTCCCAGGTCTTCACCGATTTTTTCGTCGTCATCATAATAAAAATCCAGGATTTTATCCAGGGTTTCCGGAACCGGATCATCATTGATGTATTCATCGGCATATTTATTGAAATCACTATTTTCATCGCTGATTATGATGAGTTTCTTGCCATGCCTCTGCAAGTTGCGAATCATCATTTTTAAAGTGTGGCTGATCTTACCGACAATTACGATTGCTTCCGCATCATTCAAATCATCGTAAGTCAAATCCATCAAGGTCGTTTCACTGATTTTTTTAACGAAACTTTTTTGATAGGTGAGAGTGCAGATCTCCGCTTCGATATTTTTGGCGACCTGGTTCATCATCATGATCTCTTCCAGAGTGGAAGTGGGAGCAACATAGATTTTCTTTGTTTTGGCGACAGCCAGTTTTTCTTTGATCAATTCGTAGGCTGTTTCCGTATCGGATTCATACCATTCATCTTCGATACGCTGATAAGGCAGCTTGATCCGGGTGGATTGCTCGAAGATCTGCCAGCCGAACTTTCCATCGAAACAGAGATTTCTGCCATTGAAGCCATCTCCTGCAGGAACGATGCCGGTGACGTTATTTGCTTGTGTGTTTACGATAATTTTGCAGCCGGTTCCGCATAAACCGCAGTTTTGGACTACTTCATTCGTGGCATGCGGATTAAGTTTATAATTGATATTTCTGGGTGTGAGTGCTCCGACCGGGCAGACTTCAATACATTTTCCACAGGATTCACAACTGGTGTTGGTGAGGCTTTCACCGAATTCCGGGGCGACATAATTAGCAAATCCACGGTAGATGTAGCCCAACACACCGGGCCCCTGTACTTCAATACAAATCCGCACACAGCGGCCGCATTTGATGCATTTGTTGGGATCGCGCAGAATGAAGGGATGGCTGTCGTCGATCGGATGCTGATTTTTTTCGCCCATGAACAGATCAGTGTTGATCTGATATTCCGTTGAATATTCTCGCAGAGCGCAGGTTTCATTCACCTGACAGCCGCATTCCAGGCATCTGTTTGCTTCGGCAATGCCTTCTTCATCGCTGAAACCAAGTTCCACTTCTTTAAAATTTGAACAGCGCGCATTCGGCTCCAGTTCCGGCATAATGGAACGGGGGCTTTCTTCATAATCTTCATAGAATTTCGGATCGATATCTTTTAATAATTTTTCTTTTTTGGAATCGAATTTTTTGATTGGATCGATCATCGAAAATCCATTCAGGAATCTGTCGATCGCTTCCGCAGCTTTCCTGCCGTCGGCAATTGCTTCGATAGCAGTGGCGGGACCGCGCCGGAAATCTCCGCCGGCAAAGAAGTTCTTGATGCCGGTATATTGAGATTCTTCATCAGCTATAACAGTTGACCAGCGGGTAAGAGGGATTTCTTTACCATCGATTATATTTTCTTTCTCTGCCAGGAAATTTACTTCAGGAATTTGGGAAATTGCGGCAATCACAGAGCCATATTCTTCTTCAAAGAATTTACCTGTCGGTTGCGGCCTGCGTCGTCCGCTTTCGTCAGGAGTACCCAGTTCCATTTTTTCCAGTTTCATCGATTTCAATCTTCCGCCTTTACCGAAATATTCAACCGGATTTGTGAGAAAATGGAATCTGATTCCTTCTTCTTCTGCCGCATCCACTTCATAAGCTTCAGCCGGCATTTCCTTCCTGGTGCGGCGATAGATCAAAGTGACATCAGAGCCCAGTCTACGAGCAGTTCTGGCGCAGTCTATAGCGGTGTTTCCGCCACCGACAATTGCCACTTTTTTAGAAATTTTCGGTTTATTTCCCAGCACCACGTCTTTCAGGAAATCCACTCCCAGAAAACAGCCATTCAATTCGCTTCCCTTCACTCTCATGGGAACGGCATTTTGGGCGCCGATGGCCAGGTAAACAGCATCATATTCGCAGCTTAACGCACTTAAAGTAATTTCTTTTCCTACTTCTTTGCCGCATTTTATCTTCATGCCGTTCTTGCACATCAGCTTTATTTCATTATCGAGGATTTTCTTGGGCAGCCTGTATTCCGGAATTCCGTACCTCAGCCAGCCGCCGGCTTTAGGAGCAGATTCAAAAACAGTTACATCATAACCATTGTTAGAAAGATAATAACCGCAAGTCAAACCAGAAGGTCCGCCGCCAATGATGGCGATTTTTTTCCCGTTGTGTTTTTTCTTTTTGGGAACGTAAGTCCAGTCATCGCTAATATCAAAGTCGGCAGCATGACGCTTCAATTGACGAATCGCGATCGGTTCTTCCACGATGTTTCTGCGGCATTCCGCTTCGCAGAAAGCGGGGCATACCCGTCCGATCGAAAGCGGCATCGGCAGTGTTTCTTTGATCACTTTGACAGCTTCGTGAAACTCGCCGTTGGCGATCAACGAAACATAACTCTGCACATCAACGTGATTGGGGCAGGCAACCCGGCAGGGCGCCTCACAATCGGCGTAATGATCGGAAAGTAAAAGTTCCAGCGCCATTTTACGGGCTTTTCTGATGTCATCCGAATCGGTGATGATCTCCATGCCATCCAGCACTTCCGTTCCGCAAGCAGTCACAAATCCGCGGCGATTTTTAACTTTTACAGCACAAACCCAGCAGGAACCAAACGGTTTCAGCTCTTCATCATGACATAACGTCGGGATTCTGATATCATGTTCCTGAGCGACATCCAGGATGGTTTGTCCAATCTTTGCTTTATATTCTTTTCCATTCAGTGTTATCTTTATCATTGGAATCCCCTTATGACTTCTTTATGGCTGAGAATTTGCACACATCATAGCAAACGCCGCATTTGATGCATTTTTCCGGGTTGATCAGATGAGGTTTTTTAACTTCACCGGAAATCGCTTTGACAGGGCATTTACGAGCGCAAGCTGTGCAGCCGATACATTTATCTGTGATCACTTCATAAGTGAGTAATGCCTCGCAAACACCGGCGGGACATTTTTTATCAACGATATGAGCCTTATATTCATCCTTGAAATAACGCAAAGTTGTGAGAACAGGATTGGGAGCGGTCTGACCCAAACCGCAAAGTGAACCTTTGATAATATTTTCGGCTAAATCTTTCAGTGTGTCCAAGTCTTCCAATTTGCCTTTCCCTTTAGAAATTCTATCCAGGATTTCCAGCATGCGTTTGGTTCCAATGCGGCAAAAAGTACATTTTCCACAAGATTCTCTTTGGGTGAAATTCAGGAAAAATTTGGCGACATCGACCATGCAGGTGCCTGTATCCATAACGACCATACCGCCTGAACCCATGATTGCACCGGTGCTGGTGATGGAATCGTAATCTACAATTGTGTCTAAAAGTTCTGCCGGAACGCAACCGCCGGAAGGACCGCCCAACTGAACAGCTTTGAACGGTTTTTCGGTTTTCATGCCGCCGCCGACTTTGTAGATCACGTCACGCAGAGGCATTCCCATCGGAACTTCGATGAGACCGCTGTTTTTGATCTTGCCGGCTAAAGCAAAAACTTTAGTACCCCGGCTTTTTTCGGTACCAAACTTGGCATATTTATCGGCTCCGTTCAGAATGATCCAGGCGACGTTGGCGAAAGTTTCTACATTATTAATATTAGTCGGTTTTTCCCAGAGACCGGATTGGGCGGGAAAGGGAGGACGGATTCTGGGCATTCCGCGCTGACCTTCGATGGAAGCCATCAGAGCAGTTTCTTCGCCGCACACAAAAGCTCCGGCACCTTCTTTGATATGAAGAGTAAAATTGAAATCGGTTCCTAAAATTTTCCTGCCAAGATATCCTTTGACTTTGGCTTCAGCAATTGCTATCTGCAAATGTTTGATAGCCAACGGATATTCGGCGCGGCAATAAATATAACCTTCGTCGGATCCAATGGCATAAGCGCAAATGGCCATTCCTTCTATGATACTGTGAGGGTCGCCTTCCAAAACGCTTCTGTCCATGAAAGCACCCGGATCGCCTTCATCAGCATTACAGATAATATATTTTTTAGAGCTTTTCGCACCGTGGGCAAACTGCCATTTCAAGCCGGTGGGAAATCCGGCGCCACCACGACCGCGCAGACCGGATTTTTTCATTTCTTCAATGATCTCTTCCGGGCTCATCTGTGTGATGGCTTTTTCCAGAGCTTTATAGCCTTTATTAGCGAGGTAATCTTCAATTTTTTCAGGATCAATCTTGCCGCAATTACGCAGAACAATTCGTTCCTGGCTCAGATAATTTTCGTTTTGTGCACCTTCCAAAATATTAGAAATAACAACGTTTTCTGTCAGCGGTTTTCCTGCCAGATAAGCATCGATGATCGTTCCGACTTTTTCCGGTTTAACGTATCCATAAGTGATACTCTCATTTTTATCGTTAACAAATTCGACCAATGGTTCTGCAAAACACATTCCAATACAGGCAGTTTTCCGGACGGGAACTTTCAGCTTTTTCCTGGTGAGATAAGCATTGATGGCAGATTGAACTTCACCGGCTCCGGCTGCCAGACCGCAGCTTGCTAAACCAACTCTGATTAATACGTTCAAATCTACCTCCTAATCGTATTTTTTCAGGATGCCTGCGATCAATTCAGGCGTGAGTTTGCCGAAGGTATTATCATCTATCATGATAACCGGCGACAGGCTGCAGCAACCCAAACAAGCAACTTCCACCACTGTGAACAATTTGTCTTTGGTAGTGTCTTCGCCATCCGCCAGATGAAGATCGCTCCTGACCGCTTTTAAAATCGAATTTGCATCGGACACATGACAAGCTGTACCTTTACAGACACGGATAACGTGTTTACCTTGAGGCTTCAACCTGAACATGGTATAAAATGTGGCGACACCATAGATTTGAGCCAAATTAAACCCGGCTTTTTCGGAAACGTAACGCATTGCATCTTTGGAAAGGTATTTATCGATAGCCTGCACTTCCTGTAAAAGCGGGATCAGAGAGCCTTTTTTCCCGATAAACTTGTTAATGACTTGATCAATTTTCTCTTTGTTCTTCATCATAAACAAAATGCTCCTAATATTTTATTCTTCAAATTGTGGTCTTTTTTTGATATTGAGAGTTCAATGTCAATGATTTTTGCCGGTGCGGAAGGAATCAATATGTTCTATATGTAATTAGAATATATAGATTAACTTCAAATAAAAATTATTATTCTCAATTTTCCGTTTATTATCGATTGTATTTTGAGTGAATTTTACACCTGTAAAGACATTGCAATTGGAATTGATCTCCCATTTGAGGTTGGAAAAAAAGCCAATATATTCTGTATAACCGTAATATTCGTAATTATCATATCGAATCCCGTTCGTCACAGAAAGCCGATTTGATAAATTAATAGTAAGATCGAAATTCAACAGCGAATATTCATCATCGTACAGAGATGTATCGGGCATTTTATCATAAATTGTATAATCGAGAGAACAAAAATAGGAGATATACTTATCGATGATACCGCTCAATTTTCCCTGTATCACATAACCTTCGTAAGATTTTCCTAATCTGTAAAAATAATATCGAACTTTATTTGCGCTCAGCCCCGGACTAAAGCAATTATATCGATCCCATTCCAGGCTGGTTCTCAATACTATTTTATCGGTAAATTTCGCATTGGAATCCGTGGGTGTGATGTTTTCTCTCACATATTCAAAATCGAGATCGAAATCGATATTATAGGCAGTGCTGATGCTGTTTTCCATGTTAAGATATCTTTCCAGCAACAAGTCGGATTCATTATCCATTTCATGAGACATGCTAAAAGAAAAATCAATTTCTTTAAGAAGTCTGTAATTTGTACTTCTAACATGTTCAAAATCCAGGTTCCAGCCATAAAAATCATCTTCGTAGATCTTTCCCATGCTTGCACGATAATCTTTGCTCATCCGTTGAGCGGAAACGGAGAATTTTGCTGTACGGAAAAAACTTCTGAAACCAATTTTGCCATAATAACCAAGGTAATCATCTTCATCGGTTTGTTTTAATGAATAATTAAAGTCGCTCCACAGGAAATTATTTCTGCTGACTTCCAAAACTGGATTAACATGCAGAACTTCGTTGTGATAATCTTCGTTGATCCTGTTCAGAAGCGTGAACTGACAACGCAACCTGTCCCAGGTAGGTTGGAAGGCAACGATATTATAATAATCACCGGGATTTACTGTTTCGGTATAAGTTGTGTCTTTGGCAGCATCATAAATCGATTCCTCGATCAATTTATCCAGGCAGGAGAGAATTCCCAGAGAATAATTTTTACCGTTGGAAGTGAGTTTGAAGGCGTAAACAGGCTGCATGATGTTTCTGGAATAAAATAATTCATTTCCAATTCCGAAAGCATTAAAATCTTCAATGAAAAAGTAGCGGTTTTCACTGTAGGTTGGAGCATATTTAGAATTGTAGTTATCGGTGACCGTATCCATGGGAATATCCGAATAATCTGGAGAAATACTCAATTTTGTGCGGGTGGAAAAAGTCGGATTATAAGAAATATCGATGCCCAGGTTTTCTTCATC
>JAUSOT010000146.1 GCA_030656075.1 Candidatus Cloacimonadales bacterium | reverse complement strand
GATAAATTACTCCAGAAGTTCTTCGAGCGAGAGGAGTGGTTGGATAAAATTACCGAATCAGATAAACAAGGTTTTAGGAGATCTGCGTCAATGACTTTGAAAAGTGATGTTATACCCATAATACCGAATTGCATACCTTATTTTATAAGGACTTAAGTGTCGGAAAGATTAGTTCGTAAGTTTTCCTGAAAAGAACTACATCAAATACATCTCTTCCGCTTCTTTCAGAAGTCCATCCCGAAATTTGGGATGGGCAATACTGATCAAAGCTAAAACTCTTTCGCGGGTGGATTTTCCTTTCAAATTGACGATGCCGTATTCGGTGCAAACATAATGCGTGTCTGCCCTGGGACTGGTGATCACAGCACCGGATTTGAATCTGGGTACTATCCGTGAAATTTCACCATTCTTGGCTGTTGAATAAAAAGCATGGATCGACTTACCACCCTTGGAATTGAAAGCACCTCTCACAAAATCAAGTTGACCGCCCGTTCCGCTGAAAGTTGATCCTTTCAAATATTCTGCATTGCATTGTCCCAGCAGATCAACTTCCAAAACAGCATTAACAGCTATCATGTTATCATTTCGGGCAATAACAGCTGGGTCTGTAACATAATCTGAAGAATAGCTTTCCATACTGGGATTATTATTCATGAAATCATACATTTTTTTATTACCTGAGGCAACCGTAAAAATGTGTTTCCCGGGTTTTAAATTTTTCTTTCTGCCGGTTGCAACGCCCTTTTCGATCAAATCGATCATACCTGGTGTAAGCAATTCCGTGTGAATTCCAATATCCTTATGATTTGCCAGATAGCGGCAGATCACATTGGGTAATCCACCAATCCCCAACTGGATCGTCGCCCCATCCGGAATCTCCTGAACGATGTACTTGCCGATGGCATCATCTTCAGGTTTACTGTCCAGGATTGGTAATTCCAATAAGGGAACATGATTTTCTACAACTGCCTCGATCTCAGAAATATGAATCTGGCAGTCTCCGAAAACTCGCGGCATATTTTCATTAACTTCCAGAATGATCTTTTTGCTTTTCTTGGCAGCAGATAGCAGATAACCGTTTGATAATCCAAGACTGAAATATCCGCTGTCATCCATTGGGGAAACCGTTGTTATCAATGTATCTACATCCATGTGATCTTCGATCAATCTTGGAATTTGATGCAGATAACAGGGAATGAAATAATTCAACCCGGTGCGCACCAAACCTCTTTCCAAACTTCCGACGAACCAGGTGTAACCGGTTATATTATTACAAAGATCAGGAGCTAACACGGTTTCTGCTGAATGTTTAAGTGGCAGCAGAGAATAGATTTTAATGCCGGTTAGATCTTTTTCTCGAACCACCCGGGCAATGGCAGCAAGCAAAGCCGGAGGTTCGGCAAAACTCATGCTGTTAATTATTGTCTCGCCATTGCCGATGTATTCAACGGCTTTATCCGGTGAGGTTAATTTTCTTTTATATTCCGAATAATACTGGTTCATATCGATCTCCTTTCATTTCGAATTCAGATAACTTCTGCATAATTGAATCTTGTCATTGCGAGACTTCTTACATAGAAATTCTATCGAAGCAATCTAAATCCATAAATAATTACTTCCACAGAGATTGCTTCGTTTGTAATAATAAGAAGAAAAACTCGCAAAGACACATTTTTTTCTTTTCTTACAAAAACACTCTATTATGCAGAACTCATTTCGAATTCAGCAATAGCATATAACAAACTTCCGAAGTTTTTCACAACTTCGGAAGTTTTTTTCATATTTAAAAATTGCCGGAATCAGAACGGTCTGACAACCCTGAATCCGGTAGTTATCGTTCTGGAGCCGGGCGTTCTGGAAAAACGATACGCTGTACGGCAATATCCATAATAACCCTGCCAGTCTCCATTCCGCACTGAGCGCATAGTGCCGGTAGTTGGTCCTGTGGGATTTGTGACTGACGAAACCGAATAATAAGTTTCATCATACCAGTCATAACACCACTCGCTGACATTACCGCTCATATCAAAAATACCAAGCTGGTTGGGAATTTTCGTTCCTACTTCCTGAACTCTGCCGCCGGAATTTACTGAATACCAGGCATAATCCGGCAGATCGGCTTCCTCATGACAACCGCTGAAACGGTAGTTATCGAGCCATTCCACCCCACCCCGGGCTGCATATTCCCATTCCGCTTCGGTGGGAAGTCTGTATCCATCGGCAGTGAAATCACAGCTCCAATCGGTCAGGTCATAACAGGCGGTTATGCCTTCCTGCTGGCTGAGCCAGTTGCAATAAACCACTGCCCCATACCAGGTTACCAGCATCACAGAACATTCTTCATATTGAGCGTAAAAATTACCGGCAAAATAGAAATTTGTTCCGTTATGAGCAATGGCACAATTAGCATCATTGATGGCGATCAGTTCCGAACCATTATAAGTTCCGTTGCTATTCACACCGAAGTCATTCAGAAAGTTTATGTAATCGGCATGAGTGATCTCATTTTTCGCAATATAATAACTATCCAGAGAGATCGGATGAACCGGAAGTTCATTGGCATTACCTTCACCAAAATGGTCTCCCATTTCAAAATCTCCGCCCTGCATGTACACCATTCCTGCCGGTGCAACGGCATAATATACTGCCATAGTATATTCGGAATAATCTGTACCGCTGTAAGCTCGAATTTTATAGGAATATGATTGTCCGATAGCAAGACCGGTGTCGGTGAATTGAAATTCACTCGAAGTGAATGAAGCATAATTTTCATTCCAAGTTCCGCCGGTTACGCTGCGAGCCAGTTTGAAACCATCGATTCCTGCCAGGGAATATGTCCAATCAAGGGTAATTTCCGTATCATTTCCGGTCAGTGTGAAATCACCGGGAACAGGAATGGAATTATCAATTACACCGGTTTCGATCATTCTCGAGGAATAACCATCATAATAGGCATGAATGCGGTATTGGATGATCCAGTTCAAATTAGCATTCGTATCTGTCCATTCTTCCGCATTCTCATTCACAATATCGTAGTCTTCAAACCAGTCGTATCCTCCCAGCTTTTTATCGATTTTGAAGCCAGTTTCTCCATTGCTGTTATCAGACCAGGTCAGGTGAATGTCGGAAATGGTCAAACGTTCGTATTGCAGGGCGGAAGGAGCTGAGAAAACATTATTGATATTTCCGGTTTGAAGGGAAGAAGTATTATTTGTGCCATGATAAGCATAAACTCGATATTGCAGGATCTCATTTGGTTCAGCATTTGTCTCTGTCCAGGTTTCGATGCTTTCGCCTACACTGGCATATTCAAGCTGCCAATCGTTCGTTCCCACTTTTTTATCTATCTTAAAACCTTCCTCGCCTGTGCTGTTATCCTGCCAGGTCAATTGGATGGAGGTGATTGTTAACAATTGGTATTGCAGCAAAGTAGGAGCAGGAAAGATATTATTTATTTCGTCGGTTTCCACCGAGTTTGATTGGTTGATATCGCTGTAGGCATACACTTTGTACTGTAATATTGTAGCAACTTCAGCAGCCGTATCTGTCCATGTTTCAATGTTTTCACCGACATTGGCAAATTCAATCTGCCAGGGATTGGTTCCCACTTTTTTATCGATATAAAAACCTTCTTCTCCGCTGCTGTTATCCTGCCAGGTTAGTTGAATAGAAGTAATGGAAAGAATGTCGTAATCCAGATAAGTCGGTGCCGGGAAAGCAAGCGAATGACTGTTTTCCAGGCCTGCAGAAAAATCACTCTGATAGAAAGCTGTGATTCTGTAGAAAACTGTATTGAATTGATCATCCACATTGATGTCATCAGTGTAAGTTGTGACGTTTTGAGCAGTTGTATTGATCAAGATATAAACTCCGGAATCGATTTTTCGTTCGACCGTAAAACCTTCCTCTCCGGTGCTGTTGTCCTGCCAGTTCAAAGTGAAAGTATGAACATTGTCCTGATTGATCAGAAGATTTGTCGGAGCAGGGAAAGTGTTATTGATGCCGGGAGTTTCAAAATAATCCGATTGATTGTTACCGCTGTAGGCATAAATGCGATATTTCAGAGTTTCATTAATCTCGGCAGCCGTGTCGATCCATTCTTCCACATTCGGTCCGACAGAATCATATTCCATCTGCCAGGCGGCTGTTCCCACCTGCTTATCGATATAAAAGCCATCTTCATCATTGCTGTTATCTACCCAGCTGATCTCGATGGAATTGATCGTGATTTTATCGAAGCCGGCATAAGCAGGGGCAGGGAAACCAATCGATAAACTGCCTTCCACGCTGAGAGAATTTTCAGCTTGATAGATAGCCTTCAACCTGTAATAGATCGTATCGAATTGATCTCTAACGTTGATGTCATCGACATAAGCTGTGATATTTTCTCCTGTTGTGAAGATCAATTCATAAGTTCCGGAATCGATTTTTCGTTCGATCGAAAAACCTTCTTCGCCGATACTGTTGTCCTGCCAGTTCAGTGTGAATGTGTGAACATCGTTCTGAGCTATGGTCAGATTGGAAGGCGGCGGGAAAGCATTCAGAATTTCGGGAGTTTCAAATGCATCCGACTGATTATTGCCGCTGAAAGCATAAATGCGGTATTTCAGTGTTGCGTTTACCTCGGCAGCAGTATCGATCCATTGTTCGATGTCTTCTCCCACTGTGTCGTAACCTTCCTGCCAGGGAGCGCTGCCCACTTTTTTATCGATGGCAAATCCGTCTTCAGCAATGCTGTTGTCCTGCCAGTCGATTTGAAGCGAGAGGATAGTGAGATATTGGTAGCCGACGTAAGTGGGAGCGGCAAAAGTGATGGCTGAACTGCTGCTAACCGAATCCGACAATACACTTTGATAGATCGCTTTGATTTTATAATAAACATCATCAAATTGATCGCGTATATTTATATCATCTGTGAAAGTGGTTTCATTTTCTCCGGTTGTATAAATCAGCTCATAATCATCACTATCGATTTTACGTTCGATGGTGAACCCATCCTCACCGGCGCTGTTGTCCTGCCAGTTCAAAGTAAACGTATGAACATCATCCTGCACGATGGTAAGATCGTTAGGAGCAGGGAAATCCATCAAAATCTGATCTGTAGAATCGGGTGATTCGTTCCAGGTTGTATAAGCAAAAATGCGATATTCATATTCTACTCGCGGTGTGAGTGTCTCGTCAATGTACGAAGTTGAATTAGCCGGTAAATCTGCAATCTGAATAAAATCTCTCGATTTTTCTTTTTTAATTGCCTTCTCAGATTTTGAAGAAATAGTAGCGGAAATTTCCCGGCGTTCGATGCTATAGCCTTCTTCATATTCGCAATCATGCGTCCAGTAAAGCTGGTTCGTATGAATATTCTGTTGAACTATCGTGAAAGCAGATAGCGGGGCAAAATTCGTGCTGATCGAATCGGAGAGAGGTTCAGTGTGAATTTCATCGTTCGCTCCGATCAAATGATAATAATAGGTGTTAGAAGTTACAAGAGCTGTGTCGGTGAATGTATTGATTTCCGGACCGACCTCAGCCAGAAGATCATAAGTTCCGTTATTGATACTCCTTTCAATGATGTAACTTCCTTCAATGCTGGAGTTCAATTGCCAACCGAGTTGCACCTGGCTGTCAGTCAGTTGGGTAAGAGTCAACTCACCTTGCATGGGAGTAGTATCAAAGCCGGAATTCGGATCGAAGGGATTTTTATAATCCGGTTTTAAACAGGAAATCAGAAGCAATCCTAAAACCATAATCAGGAGGGCACTAACCATTATATTTTTAAACATCATACACCTCACTCTGTTGCTTTTTTCTGATAGTGGCTTTGTTTGAGCCAACTATAGAAAAACCAGGCCGCAGGAACAACCGAGAAGCTGTAGGCGTAATCACGCTTTTGCAGCAAATCATCACAATCTTTTCGAAGCCGGATCGCATCCGAGGTTGTATTTGCTCGATTATAATCATCATACGCAAGCTCACCCTGATAATTGTAATATTCCCCCGCTCCAACCAGAAGCATTGTAGTTGTAAAACTTGTCCATTTGGAACGCTTCCAGCGAATACTTTGGGCTATTGGACTGCCTTTCAGGGCTTCCATTTCGAAGACCATTATGTTATGATCGTTGGGGGAAAGTGAAATATGCTTAGTTTTGTCATAGAAATATTTATGTTTAACAGAAACATCATATTCACCAGGCACCAAATCGAAGGCACCGGGAGTAGTTGCTTCCTTCTTTTCATCATTCACCCAAACCTGCGATCCGAGGGATTCTATCGGTTTACTTTCCACGTTCAAACTGGCCATCATTGGTTCCGGATCCATCTGCAAATAGATGTCTTTTGCCGGATCTGCATTGATAGTTTCGACCACCCAGTGGTAATTTTCTTTTGAACACTTAACCTGATATTGCCCTTTTTCCAATTTGACTTCACAATGATCGACACCTACTTTGTCATTGTTGATGAAAATTTCCGATCCTGGTGAATCCACTGTAACCAAAGCGTAGTTTTTCGTCATTACCAGCGTTTCCGAAGTGCGCTCATCTTCATA
>JAUSOT010000134.1 GCA_030656075.1 Candidatus Cloacimonadales bacterium | reverse complement strand
CGGTGGAGTTAAGAACAGAAAGATCTCCTGAAAATTCATTCTGCTTCACTTCTATTTTTTTGAATCGAGATTGCTTCGTTTGTAACAGCAAGAAGAAAACTCGCAAAGACACTTTTCATTTTATTCCATTTAGATTTATTCTGGCATTGGAAGTGCTGGCAGTTATCTTAAAACCGCCTTTTCCCAGAGTACCTTCAAATTTAGATTTGGAAACGCTTTCTGTGTTGATCTTGATATCACGTAGATTGATGTCAGCATTGGATGTAGTTGCAACGATTTCCGCATCGATCTTGGAATTGAGATACAGATTGATCCGGGCATTGCTGGTAGAAAACAGCAGGTCATTGTTGATCTCTTCTACCTTGGCCGTGATGCTGGCATTGGAGGTAATGCAGTTTTTCAAATTTTTCACATTTTCTGCAGATATCGAAGCGTTGCTGGTGGTCACATTCACCTTGCCACTCACGTTTTCTACATCGATACTGCCGTTGCTGGTGAAGGCATCGATCGTTCCGTTCACATTGTTAATTTCGAGACTGCCGTTGGAAGAGCGTAAACTAATGTCTCCGCTTACATCGGTCAGTTCGATAGAACCATTGGTGGTTTCTAAAGATCCCAACAATAATTCGCTCGGAACTTTGATGATGTAGGACACGGAAACTTTAGGATTTTTCTTCAGGTGTTCAGTGTTGATCAGCCAGTTATCTTCCTTTTTCACTTCGATCTGCACATCATCAAATTCCTTTTCACCTCTTCGTGATTTCAACTTGGCAATCACATCCACTTCCTTATTGTCCCATCCACTTATCTCGATGTTGCCGTTCTGATTGGAAACATCCAGTTTATCGCCTTTTTGGGGAGTGAAAGTCTCATGGATCTCTTTTTCAGCAAGATCGTTTTCATCATCACCCCAGTTGATAGATACAGTTGTATCTCCCGCTTCGTGATTCACCAGGTATTTCACGATCCTTTCGGGAGATTTACCAATATAATTAATGGAAGTTTTCACAATCGTGCGCACAAATCCACCCAATAATTGTCCCCAGAATCCAGTCAATTCCGTGTTATCCTCACCTTCCACGATGATGCCTTTATTGCTGATCTCCACGTGTTCATCCTCATCATCCACATAGATTCCATCTGCTCCCACGGTTACGATAGTTTTTTCATTATTATCCATCACTGTCAGAGTTCCATCTTTGAATCTCAAAATCTCACCGTCGTCTCCTGTAAATTCAACCTGTTCGATATCGAATTTGCAGATTTTTCCTTCTTCCAGGTGAAGAATATATTTCTTATTCTCAGGAAGTTTCACACTTATCTTACTTAGATCGTCTGAAGAGATCGTGATTAGATTATCCTGCTTTCCAACTGTAACCTCCTGATCGGTATAATCAATCTCGACATCTTTGCCGGAGTAAAATTTGATGTTTTTGATCTTAACATTTTCAAATTTCAATTCGATTTCGTTGGCTTTGATATGCACTTTCTGATTTAAAGCCATCAAGATCATACTGATGATCATGAGTGAAATTACTAATATAACTTTTTTCATGATTCCTCCTACTTCACTTCTTTGCTGTTATAGATCAATGCTGCTGCTGCGAATAATAAACCGCTTACAAATATCTGCAACAGCGATTTCCAGTTCCAGATCCCAAATTTCCAGACTTCTGCAACCAGATTTTTATATTCCATTAAGGCTTGCTGTCCATTCATGTTCAAATTTGAATTGAACTTTACCAAGTCAACTAAATAAGTGAGTGGTAACGGTAAATTCCAACCCAGGATTGCGTTCAGGATCATAAACAGGAACTGCACGCCCAATAATATTCCCACTCCGGTAAAAAAGGCTTTGTCTTTGAAGATAGCAGACAGGAAAAACGTGATGCTGCCTATCAGGAGTGTGATCTTGCTGAAAATTAGAAATGACAGCAGCAATCCCATAAAACTGGCGCCAAAATTGAACTGACCTAAAAATGCCAGTGTGATATTCACAACGATATAATTGAAAACTGCAATGATGAAAAGAACTGCCCAGTTTCCACCTATCCCGATCGTGTATTTGGAAAGTGATCGAAACCAGAAACTAATCGGCTGCGAACGGTGAAACAACTCACAATTTCGTCTGAGGTCTTCATTTAAAGAACCTTGAGTGATAGTGATCGTGAACAAAAGTGCGATCAAACCGGGTAAACTGAGAAGTCCCATATTGATCAGGAAGATCATACCCGGAAGTTCAAAATCACCACTTTCAATATTCATCTCTGCTATTTGCAGATCACCTCTGAAATAGCCGACTGCCAAAGATAAAATGATGAGAATATAGAAAACTGCTGTAATCCAAAATGGGGTGATCAGTGTTTTCTTATTGATGTAGAAATCTTTGATGAGTAATGCTTTAAATTTTTTCATGAGAACCTCCTACTTTTTCCAGGAACAAATCGGAAAGACTGGGTTTTTGGATTTCTGCTCCTTCTATTTGCACATCGCTGCTCAGGATCGTGCTGACGTGTCCCAGAGTTTTGTTGATCAACCTGGGATGATGCGCTTCCAGATCGGCTATCCTATCGGCTGGAACGGTGAATATCGAATATTTGTTTTTAAATTCTTCTATGTCTTCATATAGAATGATCTTCCCATGATCGATGAAGATGATGTCCTGTAAAATCTGTGCTACTTCTTCCACCTGATGAGTGGAAATGATGATCGTTTTTTCTTCGTCATAAAATTCACCCAGGATGGTATTGAAAAATTCTTTCCTGAAAACGATGTCCAAGCCAAGAGTCGGTTCATCTAAAAGCAAAATCTGCACATCGAGAGAAAGAGTGATGAGCAGATAAAGTTTCGTCTTCATTCCTTTGGAAAGGCTGGATACTTTGCTTTTTAAGGGAAGTTCACTCTTGATAAGCAGACTGTTTGCTTTCCCGGCATTCCACGATTTATTCAAAGCTGAAACGTAGTCGATGGTCTGCTGCACGGTGAGT
>JAUSOT010000130.1 GCA_030656075.1 Candidatus Cloacimonadales bacterium | reverse complement strand
TTCGATACACTCAGGTCATGGCTCTGTTATCCTGATTCTGAACCGCCGTAACTACTCAGAATAACTCTACGCTAAAGCAGGTAAACTCCTATTACTTCAGAAAGAGCAGTTTTTTAACGCAAGTGAAACCTGTGCAAGGAGAATTGAAACAACAGAGATACATGCCGCTGGGAACATTTTGCGGTTCCCAAACAGCGCTGTATTTTCCGGCTTTTTGAAAACCAGAGAACAAAACCGCAATTTTCCGGCCATTCAAGTCGTAAATCGCGATTTCAACCACTGGTCCGGAAATCCACTCGCTCAAAGAATTGTGGACTTCCCGTAGATTCCATTGGTCTCGCGCCTGAACTTTGACCTGAAAATTTCCGTCATTTTGCCAACAATGCTTAAAAACAACTGTTTTGCCCGACGCTGAAAACTCAGACCACTCAGAAGTGTCCCCCGGCGCGAAAATCAAACGGCAAGAAACGCTGTCTTCAGAATTCGGATCAGTAACCTGAACCGAAATTTTCAAAGTGTCGTTGACAAACCCGGAACTCGGAGCAAAAACAACAGCCTTTGGCGCGTAGTTCCAGACATACAACTCAGTAGCTGGATTAGCGTAAGGATGCGCTCCGCCAGCAGCCAGCACCCGACCGTCATTTAGCAAAGTTGCGGTATGATTCATCCGTCCAAAATTCATATCATGACCATTTGTCCACAAATTAGTCTTAGGATCATATATCTCACAGCTATTTAAAGGAATACTTCCATATTCTGTGAAATTATATCCACCCGCAACCAATACCTTCCCGTTAGGAAGCAGAGTGGCGGTATGAACGCAACGGCCGATATTCAGAGAATCAGTAACAATCCATGTTCCAGTTTCTGGGTTGTAGATTTCCGAAGTGAAGTTTTGCGATCCACCCAAGGCAAGAACAGATCCATTTTTTAGAAGAGATATGATAACATCGTAAGTTCTGGTGTTATTCATTGACCCAGTATAGTTCCACTGCCCGGTTTCAGGGTTGTAAATTTCACAGGTATTACAATTATCTCCATCCATTCCACCAACAGTTAATACAGTATTATTTTTCAATAATACTGATCGATGATAAACCCTCCCCCTATTCATTTCTCCGGTATAATTCCATTGACCAGTTTGAGGGTTATAAATTTCGCAAGATCTACGATTTTCTCCGTCCGCCCCACCAATGATTAACACAGTATTATTTTTCAATAATACTGCAATAATACTGATTGATGGGAATTTCTACTCTTATTCATTTCTCCGGTATAAGTCCATTGACCGGTTTCAGGATTATAGATTTCGCAGGAAGACAGGATTTGAGGATATGGCCCGTATCCGCCAGTAACTAAGACATTGTTATTTAATAGAACAGAAGTATGACTAATTCTTCTTGTTGTGTTCATATTTCCAGTCAGAATCCACTCATCAGCCATTAGAACTGGAAATTGGCTATGCAGAAATAGGAAAATCGTTAATATCAAGATTTTTTTCATGATATTCTCCTTTCATTTAATGATGATTTCATTATTACCTTATCAGCGACCATTTCCAGACTGGCAAGACCTGGAGTGATTTACCGTTGATTTTGAGGTCCTGCTCTTGATCCATGGTCAGAATGAAGGTTTCTTTGACCTTTAATTTATCCGCCGCCTTTAGCAGACTATTCACTTCGCGTTGAATAGCGCTCTCGGTTTGCAAATGATAGGTTACCTGATAGAGAAAACGTTCGCCATCAGCCGACAGACAGACAAAATTACATTCAAAGCCATTTTTTAGGTAATAGATTTCCGGATAACGCCGGCGCAGTTCGAGATAGACCTGATTTTCGAGTAATTTTCCCCAATCATCGGAATAGGAAAAAGAGACTGCATTCAGCAAACCGCTGTCAACGATATACAATTTTTTATTGCTCAGTTCCCGCCGATAGGGAGACGCCTGATAAGAATAGACCGGAAAAAAGAGAAAACAATCCTGACAATAATCCAAAAATTGATAAAGCGTATTTTTGCTGACCGTAATGCCCTGACTTTTCAGGTCGTTGTACAATTTATTAACGGAAAATTCGCTCGTGATCGTGCTTAAAATCCTCTTGATAAACAGCCTGAGCAGGAATGGATTGGAAATATTATAACGCTCGACAATATCCCGGAAAATCATCAGGTCAAAATAGGTCTGGAGGGTCTTTGTTCACCAGGTCGGATTTCATCCCAGGAATTTCAGGATATCCGCCGGTTTGCAGAAATTCACGATATAAACGTCGTTTATGCGCTTTGGCGCCGGTGGAATGAACATCTTTAATTTCATTCTGTCGAAATTGGCAATATTCGGCGAAATTCAAAATTACAGGGAAAATATAGCAATTATTTTCCCTAATGGAAAGAAAATGTTTGGGTGCAATTATGTTATCAATGTCCTCCGGAGGAGACCCTCCGGGTCTGTGGCTTTCCGAAAAATCCAAAGGTATTATCCTATCAACGAGGTACCTCCGACATGAGAATCACAAGGCAGGAGGATCAAATAAGTATGCCATGAACCGATTCCTCGATCACTTCGCTCCTGGAAATGACGATAGAGAACTTTTAAATCATCATCCCGGGATTCCATTTCAGTAACGTCCAAATCAAATCGTGAAGACAGGACATAATTGGAAATGACATTCGGGACCAGTGTCCGCGGATTTTGCAGAATGAACCTGGGACCGTCGGATACTTCGGGTTTACTGCATTGAAAAAGGGAAGCAACAAACAGCAAAACCAGGGATATAATCGA
>JAUSOT010000126.1 GCA_030656075.1 Candidatus Cloacimonadales bacterium | reverse complement strand
TGTGTAATATCGAGACGATTAAATCAACCGCAGGAGCGAAGAAAATCCGTTCCAACGGAGACCATTGGAACGAGATTAAAAAGATTTATTCGTGTCCTTTGTGCCTTTGTGACTTCGTGTACCTCTCATTCCCAAAGCCCTCTTTGGGAATGCATGATTTTATCAAACTCCTGTTTTGTGTAATATCGAGACGATTAAATCAACCGCAGGAGCGAAGAAAATCCGTTCCAACGGAGACCATTGGAACGAGATTAAAAAGATTTATTCGTGTCCTTTGTGCCTTTGTGACTTCGTGGCTAAATTACGGTATCACAGGTTTCCCGGCTTCGATCCAGGCAGAATAGATCAACGAACCCAAAACTTTGGCTGCTGCATTGAACTGCAACTCGGTGATGTATTTTGTTTTAAACCAGAAAATCCTAAAATACTCATCATCATAATCTTCGGTGAATTTGAGAGCTTGCAGATCAGCATCGAAGATGATCGCAGCCAGCGAATAGCTGTTGGAAAGATAATCAAAAATGAAATCCAGGTTCACTTTAATTTTTTCGGCTTTCTGGATTTGCATGTTTTCCCTGATCTCCATTTCATTTTTTTCGATCAGTTCGGTTTCATAGCGTCCGTGAATTCCTCGCTGGTTTGTAAGTTTACCGTTGTAATTCAAGATCACATGCTGCGGCTGGCTGCCGTCCTCCACGTAATGAGCCAGATCGGATGCGTAGAGCAGGATATCCTCTTTGTTCTTTTCCTGAAAAGCTTGCACCAGGTTTTCGTAAGTTTCCGCTATCGCCCAGGGCAGCACTCCCATATCTATCACGACCTCTTCCCCATATTTAGCGATTAATTCTTCTTTATCAGTTATCATTTCACCGCGCTTGAATTCTTCATAGAAATCGATATCGATAAAATGCCGTTCCTCTTCGCCGGGTGTTTCGTCTTTTCGCCAGTCAGGATCGGTGCAATGCTCTACCAAATAATCCTTCCATTCATTTGATAAATTAATCTCATCAGGAAGATTTTTCATTGACTGCTCTGTTATAATTCTGTGTGCTAATCCTCCCCAGCCAAACAGGTTGGAAAGCAACGCGATCATAAATATAATTAATCCAAACTTTCTCATTTATTTCTCCGATTTTCATGTAGCACAAACACTCTTGTCCGCAGAGTTTTTCTCGTTTAGGAGTGACCGAGTTACTTCAATTTCTGTCTTTGCGAGTTTTCATTCATTGGCATCAAACGAAGCAATCTTTTTGATGAAAGAAGAGAAAGATATGATTGCCACGTCGCTTCACTCCTCGCAATGACTTCTCGCATTCACTGAACTACTTTGATCACTCTATTAATTTCTTTTACTAAAATAAGTTTTTTTTCGCCATTGGAAAATCTGATCTGCAAATTAAAGGGAGGTTGATTCTTTCCCAAACCAAAATGCTGTACCAGAGAATGCTGATTGGTTGTGCCTTTTCCACCCTGGATTTCCCTGAGCAAACTGATGTTGTCATTTGATAATTCCAATCTCGTTCCGATCGCATCAGAGTGATCCGATCCAAGAATTTTTACTTCCAACCAATTACCGGATTTATTCGTTTCGTTCCTGAAAAGCTGGATCGTGCCTCCCGCTGCCAGCAGATCGAGATCGCCGTCGTTATCGAAGTCGGCAGCCGCATTTCCCCAACCATTAAAATGGCGCACTCCCGCCAGGAAAGTCACTTCCCGGAAATTGCCGTCACCATTATTCATATACAGGAAGGAACGCCGTCCTTCATACACGCAATTTATGTAAATATCCAGAAATCCGTCATTATTAAAATCAGCGAGACAAGGCTCGGAATGCGTTTCTTCATAGCGGATGCCGGCATTGCGGCGATTATCCTCAAACGTCCAATCCGGTTTGCCGGAATTCAGGTACAGCATGCTCATGTTGGAAAAATCTATGTAGCGCGGATGAGCCAGGTTGGCGCAGAAAAGATCGAGATCACCGTCATTATCAAGATCTCCCCATTCGCTGCCGATCGTGTGTCCCCACCAACCTTCCACTTCTGCTCCGGCAACACCTTTCTGCTTGGCCAGATCATCGAAATGTCCGCTGCCGTCATTAACCCAGAGGAAATTCGGCTGTAAACGATAATTGGAAACGAAAATATCCAGATCACCATCATTATCAAAATCGCTCATATTCACGCCGCGTCCGGCTCTTTTGGGAATGAAGGAAGGATACATTCCGGCTCGGTCGGTTACATCGACGAATGTTCCATCGCCTTTTCCTTTATAAAATTTATCGAATTCAGATTCGGAAGAATTATCTTTCCAGACTTCGTAATTTGCCAGGTAAACATCCAGAAATCCATCGTTGTTCACATCACCGATTCCTACACCTTCCGTTGAAACTTGATTATTCTGCAGCGAATTTGCTCCCGTCACTTTCTTGAATTTTCCGGCTTCATTCAACCAGATACTTTCAGGATCTTTGGTGACGATATCCAGATCGCCGTCGTTATCGAAATCTCCCCACAAACCGCCATTTCCTCTGATCGTATCGGGAAAAGCATCGACTGTGATTTCCACAAATTTCTTCCCTTTCTCATTTTGGAAAAGCCTGCTTCCATCCAAAAGAAGATCGACAAATCCATCCTCGTTAAAATCTGCCCAGGCTACTCTTCCGGCTTGAATATTTTCTAACCCGGCATTCTTAGTAATATCTGTGAACTTCACATCACGATAACCTGCTCTTTCACGACAAAATTCATCATATTCCGGTTCACTCAAATCCATATAACCGATCATTTCTTTGAACAGAGAATCGGCCTGGGGAGCGTAATAATTGCGCGAATCACCGGCAACTAAAGCCTGCAGAGCTGCATCGACTGCATCTTCAGTTCGATCCATTTCCTGATATGCTTTTGCCAGGAGATAGTAACATCTTCCCAGAGTATTCTCATCATCCACGCCCAGTTGATTTTCCTTAATTACCGAATTCAGCAGATTTATTGCTTCCTGATATTTCTTTAATTTAAGTTTGATCTCAGCCAGAACTGCCGCTGTTTTGATCGATGCAAAGCGTTCTTCTAATTCCCATTCCATTGGCGGGAAAAAATCCAGTTTTGGATAGTGTTTAGTAAATATAGAAGCTTTTTCAGCAAACAATTCGGCTATTTCCAACTGATAATCATTCAAATAATAATATCGGGCAGTCAGTTCAAACGGCAGATAATCATCCGGGAAGGCAACGCGAAAATCTCCTAATGCTTTTTCAAGTTTTTCCACATCTTTCAAGTTGTGCAAAGAATATGTCAGATATTGATACATGGTGCGCCGCCAGTTCGTGGCAGGATATTTTTCCAGCAATTCGGAAATAACTTCTACCTTCGAAGAATCATTTTGCCAGATGGGATAGATGCGGTCATAAAACTCCGCATTCGCCAGTTCAAAGACTTTTTCCGATTCAGGATAATATTTGATCAGATCCGATTTATATTCATCGTAGGATAGCGAGTCAGGTTCGGGTGTAGCCAGCAAAAAAACGAGTTCCTGATAACTTCTGTGCTTGATTTCTTGTGAATTATTCAGGCTGCAACCGAAAAATATTATTAACAGCAAACCTAAGCCAATTTTTATCATATTCACTCCTGAAAATTATTGCGGTAGATTTATGAAACTATAGGAAAATTGGCAATGAAAAACGAAAAGCATCATTTATGGATTGTTGATTCTTCCAAGGAAATTGTAAGTAAGGGCTTGCCCTGGCAAGCCCTTACAAAAGTCGGGATTCAATATTAATCAAATCAAACTCGACTCGAGTTACTAAAAATCCGAGTCGGGTTTGGAAACTATTTTAATAAAATCATTTTCTTAACGCTGGTATAATCGGTCTCCAAAACATCCATTTCATAAAAATAGACACCGCTGGTAACCTGTTTGTCGTTTTCATCCGTGCCAGACCAATGAATTTGATGATAACCGGCATCTTGAATTTCATTTACCAGAGTGACAACTTTTTGTCCTTTCATATTAAAGATGTTCAAAACAACGCGTGAATCAGTGTTCAGTCCATAACTGATACTGGTTGTCGGATTGAATGGATTCGGATAATTTCCATACAATTCTGTTTGCATCGGGATCAGGTCATTTCCGGTTCCGGTTCCGGTGACAACCAAAGTAACCGGCACAATGATATGTCCGCCCATGCCATCCAGGATCACAAGCGCTGAGTTGTATTGCCCGGCTGTCAGGTCAGTTGTATCGAATGTAAGAGTCACTTCTTCCACTTCGCCGCCAAGTACATCACCAGTGAGCGGATCGGCAGTCAGCCAATCGGGGCTATTAGTGAAGGTGATGGTGTATGTGAGTACTTCTCCGCCGATATTACCGATCTCGATCGTCTCCGTGGAAATGGTGTTGGTTGCTAGTTCAATGTTCAGATTACTTGGATTCACGGTCATGATGGGTGGGAAGATCACACCAAGAGGTGGGAATAGAATATAATCCAGGCGGGCACAATCAGTTCCGCCAGAAAGAACCAGATCTTTGTCGTAGCGCCATTCCAAAATATGAGAACCGGCAGTAATATTGTATGTTTCTTCTTCCCAGGTCACGTCTCCGCTCCATTGTTCTATCAAACTGCCGTCGATAAAGAACTTCAGGTAGTCGTAATTGGCTTCCGAGGAAACAGTTCGCCAGAAACTGAGGTCACCATCCATCGTAACATCGATCTCAAGTTTTAAATTAGAAAAAGCATAATTCCCGATTGCACCGGATTTGGCACAATATGATCCTTCATGGGCTCCGTTGGAAATTGTCCAGTTGACATTACTGGTGAATTCCCAGGGGAAAGCACTGAAATCACCGCTTTCAAAATTTTCTACGATCAGACCGATTTGATGAGAAAAGACGTTTTCATAGCTATATGAACCGGCAATAATAGTCAAATTGAATTCAACCATGGTTCCTACGGCGAGGGATATGTCGGCTGTAACCGTATAAACAGCATTGGAACCGAAACCTGCTTCGATCGTTCCGAGATCGCTGATCGGATTTTCTATCGTAACAAGATTATTATTGGTTGTGAGAGCTGCCAGCGCCTGGGGAGAAAGAGCATGACCGATGTTTTGGACGGGAACGTTGACCGTGGCAGTTTCACCCGGATCAAGGATTCCATTATTATTACCGGCAGAATCAACAATCTGCATATCTGTTGCTTCAAATTCCGGTGCGTTGATTATCATCTCAAAATTGGATGTCCATATGATCGTACCGTCGGTAGCTTCCAGTTGGAAATTCACTTCATGCTGGTCGGGAACATTGTCGGCAATATCCATAGCAAAAGCTTCTGCTAAGGTAGTGCTTCCTTGGATGGCAATACTGCCGAAATCAGCGCTGTCATTCGTGATCGTGACGTATGTGTCTTCAGTGGAAATGGTGGCTGTAATATTTTCTGCAATTTGATTTCCCACATTTTGCAATGTCATATCCAGAGTAATGCTTTCTCCGAAATCGGGCAGATTGTTACCGTTGCCGGTCGGATCATTCACTTCATAAGAATCGATGATCACATAGGGTTCATTGGAAACGACAACCATGGTTCCCAGATGCCTGGTTTTGTTGTGTCCGATGATGGAAACTGTGATTTCTTCAAGTGTGATAATCGGTTCAAAAGTTTCCAGCAGAACATCGCCAAATTCATCAGCAACCGCTCTTCCGATCAATTCGCCATTTTGCATAAGAGCGATCCGGGCGTAAGGCGTATCGGTCTGGAAAGGAATTTGAGAAGCTCCAATAGAAATGCTGGGTTGATAGGTTGCTTCGATTTCGGCAGGAGTTTCCGTCCAGACGTCGAGAGTGGGATCGCCTAGCACAATGATGCAATAATATGACCATCTGAACCAGGCATCACCGCTAACCATTGCAGCTCCGTCTTCTTTGGAATCTGTATTCATGGCACTGATCTGAGTGATGTCTTCATCAAAGGTAGCATCCCAGAATTGACGGTCCATGAATTGAGAACTGGAATTCGTTCCGCCCGGCATGTACCAGCCGTAGCGGGTATTGCCAATGAAAGCCACGCAGCCGTTCTCGATCGTTGTGAATTTTTCAGCTATACAATCTGTTTCGATGGCAGCCGGCAGACAGCCCTGAGAATAGATCAAAAAGAAATTATTGTCGATTCCGTTGGCTGTTATGTTTTGATTGGTTACAGTATTATTGTAGAATTTCATATTATAATCTGTGTTGGAATGCCCGAGATGATTGATGAAATTCAATCCGTTATTCATGTAATTCGCCAATTGGGACACATCCCAATATCCATCGCGTTCATACAAAGTGCTCACGTTCATATCGGGATCGAG
>JAUSOT010000123.1 GCA_030656075.1 Candidatus Cloacimonadales bacterium | reverse complement strand
TTCGATCTGGAGGTATTCAAGATGCCTTTTAAGATTTTTACTTTTTTTATTACAATAATGTATGAAATTTGTTAAAGGCTTTCTATTTATTCATAAAGAGGTTTAAAACAATAATTTGTTAGTAGCTCCTATTCGCATATTTACCAAATAAATGAATAGAGGTTATTATGAAAAATATGAAAAAAATAATCTTACTTGTAATCATTGTCGCTGTCAGCTTCAATCTTTTCGCCACAAAATATGCCGGAGAAATTTTTCGCATGGGAGCCGGCGTACGCAATTTTGCTTTGGGAAATTCGGGCGTCTCAGACGTGAATGCCATCGGTCTGGCTTATTGGAATGCGGCGCTTTTGCATTTTGCTAAAGATACGAAATTTGAACTTATGCATGCGGAAGAATATGCCGGGCTGCTGAAATACGACACAGCCTCTGCTATTTGGGGAAAAGAAAACAAGATTTCGGTAGTTATCACCAGGATTGGTATCGATGATATTCCACTCACCAAACTGGTAAATCCCGACGATCCGCTTTCCAGCTCGAACAGGCCGTATAAATATAAATCGGTGAATAATTCCGACCTGGTTGCCTATGTCGGAATATCTCGAAAAATTGGAAAATATATTCTTGGCCTCACTCCCAAATTTGCCTATCGAAATCTGGCAGAAGAAAACGGTTTCGGTTTTGGCGCTGATATTTCCACCTACTTTGAATTCAATAAATTATGTTTGGGAATCAAGCTGCGTGATTTTTTCACCACTCAGATACTTTGGGGTAACGGAACGCATGAGATCGTTAATCCCGGAATTGATGTGGAAGCAAATTATCCCTTCATCTTTCCGGTTCTACTAACAGAAAGCAGGATTTTCCTGGGCAGCGAAATGTACACGGAAGGCAGAGATACGGCAGCAACCCTGGGTTTAGGCTTTCTAAGCATGGACTTTCATCTGGGCTGCGAAATAATGATGCACCGGGCTGTAAACGTTTATCTGGGTTATGACGTGCGTGATTTCACGGCTGGGCTCACCCTGAATCTTAATGCCTGGCAGATAAATTATGCCTTCGAGAATGATACCGAACTGGAGAATTCCCATCGTCTTTCGATCGGTTATAAATTATAGAAAAATAATATAATAATGTGGGAAAAATATTATTCTTTAACCCTCTATGTCCAACTTTACAAGCTGAGAATAGGGATTTTATGGAAATCAATTTCCGCTTTCGCTCCCTGTCAAGGGAACTGTCCGACGTAAGAAGGACTGAGGGTTTGTTATATTGAAATTGATTAGATTAGATCACTAAGAGAAAAGAAAATGAGTAATTTATTAACCCCCTGTATCCCCCTTAACAGGGGGAGAATAAGGAATCCAAATTTCTCCCCTGTCAAGGGGAGATCCGGCTTTAACCGGAAAGGGGTTGAAAAGAAATTTTGGAATTTCATCCAATGAAAAAAATAGCAATTCTGGGACTCACCGGTTCGATCGGACTTTCCACCGTGGAAGTTATTCGTCGGCATCGCCAAGATTTTCAAATCGTCTTTGCTTCCTCGCATAACAATTTTCCGGCTCTTCTGAAACTGGCAGCTGAATTTAATATTCCCAAACTCGTTATCACCAATGAAGATCTGAAAAATATGATCACAGATATTCCACGGAATTGCCGGGTGCAGTTTGGAAATGATGCTTTGCAGTCTTGCTTGCAGACAATCGATTGCGATCTTGTTTTGAATGCCATTGCCGGTTCAGCCGGTTTGCAATCTTCCATCACAGTTCTTCAGCGTGGAATCGATCTGGCTCTGGCTAATAAAGAATCTCTAGTAATGGCCGGTCATCTCATCAAACCGATCCTGACGCGAACCGGCTCAAAACTGATACCGGTGGACAGTGAACACAGCGCCATTTTCCAGGCGATTGGAAGCACGCCGGCTTCGCAGATCAGAAAACTGATTTTAACTGCTTCTGGTGGTCCTTTCCGTAATCTATCTCTCGCCAAGTTCAACAGCATAACTTTGGCAGAAACATTGGATCATCCTACCTGGAACATGGGCGCCAAAGTGACGATCGATTCTGCCACCATGATGAACAAAGGTTTGGAAGTGATCGAAGCACACTGGCTTTTCAACATTGATTATTCCCGCATTCAAGCTGTCATTCATCCGCAGTCGATCATTCATTCCCTGGTGGAATTTGTAGATGGTTCGATAATTTCGCAGATGAGTCAGCCCAGTATGCAATTACCAATTTTGTATGCCTTGTCCTATCCTCAAAGACTGGAATCCAACATCATGACGACCAACATTTTAGATTTACCTGACCTTTCCTTTGAAAAACTGGAGAAAGAGCGCTACCCGCTTTTTTTCCTGGCTTGCCAGGTTGGAAAAACCGGGGGAATTCTGCCCACCATCATGAATGCCGCCAATGAAGCAGCCATTGAACTTTTTTTAAACAAAAAAATCGCTTTCACAGATATTCACAAAATTGTGCAATCCAGCATCGAGAGTGAATCGAATAGACTCCAACCGACTTTGGAAGACATCCTGAATAATAATCGGGAAACTTACTTGAAAACAACCCGCGATTACAAAAACCTGATCTAACAAACCAGATTAACTAAAAACTTTAACCTAAGTCTGCAGAAATTTTGAACGCTGCAGATATTGCTTTGCGGATAAGTAAATGGAAAAAAGAGAATTGTCTTCTCATTCGATTGAGAAACGAAAATTGCCTTCTCCTCTGGTTTTGCCTGCTGTTTTCTGGGCAATCGGGTTAATAGCAGGAAAAAGCTTTCACATTCCACTCTTGTATTTACTGGCTTCTTTCATTCTTATTTTTGCATTCTTATTTTATCGAAAATTCAGAATTTATGGACTTCTCGTAAGTGTGGTCATCCTGGGAATTATGCGAATTGGCTCGTTTCAAAAATTACCGGAAAATCATCTGAAAACCATCCTGCAGCAACATCCTCAAATCTTGCAGCCTATCGGTGGTACGATCATTTCCGAAGTTTCCTGTCAGGAAGGAAAATACCGTTTTGAACTGAATCTGGCAGAGATCGCCGGAAAACCGGTTCGGGGAAAAATTCTCTTCTCCACATTTCAAGATAGTTTACAGTATGGAGATCAGATCGTCACGGTTGCGCTGCTGCAGAAAATCCGCAGAAGCAGCAATCCGGCTGCTTTCGATTATGAAGAATATCTGAATGCAAAGAATATTTTTGCGCAAGGTTACTCCAAAACACCGATCACAGTGACAGGAAAACAGGGCAATTTTTTTTCGAAAACCGTAATCGGAATTCGCACATTTATCAGACAGCGCATCGAGCAGAGATTTGGCAAGCAGGCCGGATTTGTGAAGGCGATCACCATTGGAGACCGCAGAGACATCGATGAAACCAGGCAGATTTTGAACCGGGCAGGACTCAGCCATCTGCTGGCTGTGAGCGGTTTGCATGTGGGCATCATCTCTCTGGTTCTGTTTATTTTTCTCTGCATTATCGTTCCGAACCGGAATGCTGCTCGGATAATCCTGATTATTTTGCTCGTAATCTATGGATCTGTCTGCAACTGGTCGCCTTCGGTTTTCCGGGCAGTTCTGATGATCTCACTTTTCCTGATCTCCCAAATTCTGCAGCGCAAGGTGAATACGAATAATATCCTGTTTGCCAGTTTTCTCATCATCACTGCCCTTCAGCCCAACCAGCTTTTCTCGGCGGGTTTTCAAATGTCTTTCGCAGCGGTTTTCGTACTTTTAAACATTATGCCCGAAGTTCGCTTTCTCAAGTTGAAGAAAGAAGAGATAACGGCGTTAACCGTTTTTAAGAAAATTGTGAATTACCTGCTGATCTTGATCGTTTCTTCGCTTGTTTTGAACATCTTCCTGGCGCCCATCACAATCTACCACTTTCAGCAGTTCGGTTTTAATGGCTTGCTGGGAAATCTTCTGGGAATACCTTTGATCGGATTGATTTTGCCGCTGGCTCTGCTGATCATTTTTCTACCGTCGATCACATTTCTCATTTCCATCTATCAATCTGCGTTTCAGGTTCTCATGCTGATCTTTGATTCTTGGACAAAACTTGTTTCAAATTTACCAGCTCACTTCGATTTCATTTCTTTGAATTTGTTTCAAGTTTTTTTGATCTTTCTAATTTTAGGATCGATTGTGGTCTTCTTCAAACAAACCGGAAAGCGTAAAATCGCGATCAGTATTGGAATCGTCCTGATTATCAGTCTTTTGATTTCAACCTTTGCTGCCAATCGATTCCAGCTTCTGAAGATCACCTTTTTCGATTGCGGATTGGGCGATCTCTGCTTGATCGAATCGCCATCCGGTGAGAAGATCATGATCGATACCGGCCCGACTGAACAAACCAGCGGACATTTCAGCAGATCGGCTCTGCCCTATTTCCAGAAACAAGGCTGCCAGGTACTCGACTGGCTCATCATCACCCATGCACACAACGACCATTATGGTGGTATGGAAAGCGTTTTTGCCAACCTGGAAGTGAAAAACCTGGTAGTAACCGATAAATTTCAGGAACGTGAAATCTGGCCGGATTTTGCAGATATGATAGCCGCAGAAAATTGCCGGATCATCACAATAATTGATACGATCACCTTGATCCAGCAGCCCTTCAAACTTAAAATCCTGCATCCCGACAGAAATTTCGAGCATACAAATATCAACAATCTCTCCATCGTTGCCAGGCTGAATTTTGCGGATTTTTGTGCTTTATTCACCGGTGACCTGGAACATGAAGGTGAAAAATATCTCCTGGAAAAATATGCGGAATTCCTGCCGGCTGATGTCTTGAAGGTCGGGCATCACGGCAGCCGTACTGCCAGCGGAACAGATTTCATTAAAAAGGTTTATCCCGCTCATGCTTTCATCTCTACCGCATTGCAAAACAGGTTCGATTTTCCCCATCCGGAAACTCTGAAAACCTTTGAATATCTTGAAAATCAACTTTTCATTTCCGGTCGTGATGGTGCGCTGCAGATCACCACCGATGGCAAAACAGCCAGGTTATTTCTGTTTTTAAGCGGTCAGGAATATATTGATAACGATCTGAAGTGATTTCTGCTACTTCCCCAAAAGTTCTCTCAACCCCCTCGATCCCCCTATTTAGGGGGAAGAAACGATGAACCTTCCTTCATCCTTGATCATTCCGTGTTGGATATTGGGTATTTAAACTCCCCCAGCCCCTCTTCAAATCAAGAGGGGAGCGGATTTATTTCTTTAAACACATTTCACTCTTTATTTTGAAAGTTGGACTTCTCGTCCCGAGGAGTCCGCATTGTTTCTTGTTTTCGTCTCGAAAACCATCACTCAATAATTCCAAATCGGGACGATCCGGCAAAACATCTGGCAACAGAATCAACCACCTTGATCCCTCTATTTAGGGGGAAGAAAAGGTATTACTTTCCCAAAAGTTCTTTCAACTTTTCTTTTATAAATTTTGCGAAAGTTTCTTGCTTTTTTGCTTTCAACTTTAGCACAACTTCAACCCCCTCGATCCCCCTATTTAGGGGGAAGAAGTCGGCTGCACTTCCGAAGCTTATCTGCTTGCTTTTCTATGGAAGTAGATTCGGAAGGATTGGAAGGCAAATATTGGGTAATGTTTTTGCAAGCGACTTTGTCGCTTTAAACCAACACACCTGCCCCGTAGGGGAGTATGACCGTATCGGAGGTTGGTTTAGCCCAAAAATTTCTCCCCTGTCATGGGGAGATGCTGCAGGTAGAGGGGTTTGGTGAGATCAATTAAATATGTCATCCTGAGCGGAGTCGAAGGATAGGAAAAATGAAAAATGACATCTGCAAAACCCCCTCGATCCCCCTATTTAGGGGGAAGTGAAGAACCATTAACTTGCAAGCGCTTCTTTCAGTTTATTATAATCTAAACTTTGGCACATCTCCTCCAGGAATCTTTGAAAGAAGATGTGGCAAAGTGAGATTACTTTCCCAAAAACTCTTTCAATGTAATTTTCTATCTACGGCATCTCATGTTCCTTCTTTTCAGGTGTCGGCTTTCTGAAAGAAAACGATCACTTAATCTTTCACCATGCTGCAAAAGTGAGAAGAGAAGGAAAGCAGGATGAGTAACAAAAAAGCCCCGACCGAAGTCGGGGCTTTTCACTACTATTTGTAGTTTACTTCAGAATCATTTTCTGGTGAAAATGATTAATGAAAAGTTGCCTGACCACTCGAGAGTGGTCAGGCTAAGCTGTGAGAGCTTATTTCATTAAGATCATTTTCTTCGTCGAAACGAATTTACCAGCTTTCATCTTGTAGAAGTAAACGCCGCTTGCTGTTGTTTTGCCGCTATCATCTCTGCCATTCCAGAGGATGCTGTGGTAGCCGGCTTCAAGCTCACCGTTAACCAGTGTGCGTACTTTTTCACCCTTGATATTGTAAACATTGATAGATACTTTCTGATCTTCATGCAGACCGAACTTGATCATGGTTGTCGGGTTGAATGGGTTCGGATAGTTGCCGTCCAGTGAAGTTACCAATGGAACAAGAATATCATCGGTACCAACATGACTTATCGGTGCATTAGCAGACCAAGTACCTTCATAGCCACCCGTGAACACTGCAGCTACATTATAGATATATTCTCCTGTCGGCATGTTCAGATCGAGGTAGAAATTAGATGTTGAAGTTCCGATCGGGGTGGTGTTACCATCTCTATAGATATTGTAAGATTCTACTCCCCGGCTGTCATCCATTGTATTCCATTGAACCCTGATGTGAAATGTAGCTATTGTTTCAGCTGTTACACCTGTAGGAGCAGGCAAGGTGATTGCAACAGTCTCGGTGTTAGATGGACCAGACTCATCATCAGGATTAGTGTAAACAGCCGTTACATGATAATCGTATGTTCCGGCATCAAGTCCACTATCATCCAGGTAGGTCAGTAATATCGGACTGTTGATCGCAGCGATCACACCACCATCACGATATACATTGTAACCAGCCAGTGAACGTGAGTTTTCAATTTGTGTTCCATGTGAATTGCCAACAATCGAAGTGCTGATAGTTGGAGCACGTGAAACTACGTTTCTGGAAACACGTTTTTCAGCTTTTGTGATGCCATTGTTCTCAATTCCACGATCCGGACCTGCATAGACAGTTGTTACACCGCCATCCGTAGCTATACCATAAATGACAAAGCTAAGGTCATAGCAGGTTTGGCCAGGCCATTGAATTGAACCGGCTCCCCAGCTTGTGAGGCCGCCAAAGCCGCCACCAGGATTTTGCCACTGGAATTCATAGCCAATGGTCGGAGGAGATTGACGGCTCCAATACCATTGTCCACCGGTTGCATAATCCATACGGCCTTGAACAGACATCCAATAGGTTCCGGCGGTAAGGGTCGTGTTCGGAATTACGCAGAACAGGTTGCCTTCGACGCTTGGAGTTGCCGGTACATTTAGATATTCAAACAGCAAGGTGCCCGGAATACCAGCGTTATTGGCATAGATCCTGACGTTGGCCAGATCACAAGGTCCGGCTACGGAATATGTACCGAGTACATCAACTTCCGAAATGGTCCAGGTTGCTCCGGTCGGCACAACAAAGTCATCTGCGCCTTCAGCATCATATTGGTTGTAGGAAGCTTCAAAATCCTGTGCACTGATGCCGCCGTCTGCGCCCGGGCTACTCATCTGATCCCAAAGAGCAGTAGGTTGTCCACTCGGTGCTTCCCAGGTAAGAAGTACTTCATTGTAATCTTGAACTACAGCTACCAGGTTGGTGGGTGGAAGTACTGGAGGCGGAGTGTAAGTGAATTCATCGGTTTCAATGATAGATACACCAGCCGGATTAATATAGACAGCTCGTACACCACCCAAGTAGGTTTGACCAACATTAAGTCCTGTAAATTGATAGAATTCATCGGTAACAAGTGCAGTATTCAGTTGTGTACCATCCAGGAATACATCATAGCCTGTCAGTACGTCTGTGGCAGGCACTATTTCCTTGAATGCGACATTATCTACATAGAACATCGGTGTATCGGTAGTTCCG
>JAUSOT010000113.1 GCA_030656075.1 Candidatus Cloacimonadales bacterium | reverse complement strand
AATGACTATCCTGTTAGCTCCGCATAAGTAATTCCTTTTGATAATACACTTGCATATAGTAATCTATCAAACAATTGATTTTCAAAAAATCTACGATTCAATCTGTAACAAAATTCATCTAAGTATGATTGTAAGTGTTTTTTATCGATTCCATGAAAAGTACCACCAATCCAAGTTTTTGCATTTCCAGCTATAATATGAACCCATTTTAGTAGTTCATGCGCTTTCTTATCTGATCCTGTAATAATTTGTCGATCATGGATATATCCTAACTTTTCGACAATCTTATAGGCTTGCAAACCATCTGTCTTAACTATTTCACCTTTAGTAATGCTTTCTTGAACGATCCTTTCAATTTCTTTGATATTAATAGATTCAACTACCTGCATCTTTGCAAAAAGCATTTTATCGCCATTAGTGGAAACAGAAATTACTATAGGAATTTTTTCAGAACCTCTCCCTTTATTCTCATTGCCCACAGATGGACTACCAATAAATGTTTCATCCATCTCAATAACTCCCAACAGCTTATATTGACCGTCCCTATCTTTCATGGCTTTTCGTATCTTATGAAGTACTTCCCAAGATGTAGCATAACGTAGTTCTAATTTCTTTGATAGTTCCAAAGCAGATATCCCACGTTTGTCGCTGATTAATAAATAGATCGCCCAAAACCATTTTACCAATGGAATTCTTGTTTTATGCATGATTGTGCCAGATATAATTGATGCTTGATATTTACATTCTGCACATTGGTATAATTTTCGTGTGCTGTGAAAATAATAAGTAGTGTTCCCACATCGTGGGCAAACATATCCATCTGACCACCTTATTTGAAATAGCTTGTCTCTACAGGCTTCTTCCGTATTATATTTCCTTTGAAATTCAAAAAAACTCATATTAGAATAAGTAACCATTATATACTCCTATTTAACTTATTTTTATGTAGAAAATAAAATACTGAAAATCTTGTCAATAAACTTACGGAGCTAACAGGATAGTCATTAATATTTAAGTTAATCTCATGATTTAGAAGAAGTTAGCTTCTAATTTTCGATCAAGAGGTAGTCAAGATGACTTTTAAGATTTTAACTTATTTTATTACAATAAGTTATGAATTATGCAAACCCCTTTAATGAAAATAATTTCCAATGGAGGATAAGTGAAAAAAAATTATATTTTGTTTTGTATTTTGTTACCAGCTTTACTTGCAGCTGTTCCGGTTAACCTGGATCAAGCTCAGCAAAAAGCAGAAGAATTCATCGAATTGAAGCTTGATTCAAACCAGATCGACGCGATTTCACTACTGAATGATGCCGGAAATAATGAAGTTGCCTTCCTGACAAAACTTGTCCCGCAGGGTTTTATTCTGCTCTCCACCGATGATGAGATCCAGCCGATCATCGGTTATTCATTCCAGGATAATTTCACTTCCCAACCTGAAGAACTGGAGATCATGCAAAGCTGGCTGGGAAAGGTTCACGACTCTTATTTGGGAAAACTGGCTCTTTCTCAAAAACAATTGAACCAGCTAAAATGGCGAAATCCAATAGCAGCAACAGATGAATTTCAGCAATGGCCGCCGGCAGGAACTACTCCGACCGGTGGTTGGCTAAAAGAAAATTGGTCGCAAGGCAATCCTTATAATCAGTATTGTCCCCTCGATCCAACAAACGGCTCGCGCTGTGTAGCAGGTTGTCCCTCCATCGTTATGTCTCAAATTCTCAATTTCCATCGCCAGATCAACCAGACGCAATTCGATGACTCTGATGATTATCACATGTATAATTCCGGAGCCAACAACTACATTATCGATGACGATGCATCCTTACACGGCTTTCCAGCCTACCCGGAACTGAACGGTTATTTGCAGGAGATCGTCAATGTTTATAATGGAACCGAAAATTTGACCAACGAACTGAAAGGAGCGCTGGTTTTTGCCTGTGGAGCTGCCATCAAACAAGTTTATTCTTCCAGTGTTTCGGGAAATTATTACGATCAACAGATAATAAATGGTTTTCACCGTTTCGGGTTTGAAACCGGCGAACTGCTCTGGGAATATGAACCGCTGGTTTTTAAAAGATTGTCGGAAAATATGAAAGCTGCTCTTCCGGCCCGTCTGGGAATTCTATCAACTTCTGCCGGACATCAGATCGTGGTGGATGGCTACAACACGGATGAAGAATATCATTTCAATTTCGGCTGGGGAGGTGGTTCCAATGGCTGGTACAGTTTTCCATTGAGTGGAATGCCCTACCAATTGAATATTTTCGGATCGACAGATGTGGACATCAATCAAACCTGGATTGGCTGTCCCGATTTTGAGATCACTTCTCCTCTGGCAGGAAGTGTTTTTAATGCCGAAGCCTACCTTCCAATTCAGATCGAATCGACCGGTTTCACCGTATTGGATTCGGTGAATATCTTCATAAACAATGAACTCATCCAAACAGGCTATTATCCAATCAGCTTAAACTTACCGCTCAGTATATTGGGAAACGGCAATCATAAGATCACTGTGGCAGCCTATGCCGAAGATAAAAAATTACGCGTGAAAACCGTGGATTTTGAAATTGCCCGTGGGAATGTGGTTTTTGCAGAAAATTTTGACGGCAACTGGGAAAATAATTGGGAAATCACTTCCGGAAATCTTGATCATACCTGGCAAATATTAGAAAATTCTCTGGAAAGTTTCAGTGAAACTAACAGCAACAATATTACTTCCGCCACTTGTCCATTAGCGTATTCAAATCTGAATGAAGTTATGGTTTCTCCCGAAATAGTCCTTCCAATCGTTGAAGAATTGGAGTGGAATTTTTATATGGGATTCTGTGACAGATATCCCAACTATCCGTCCATTACTGCTGCTCTTTCCAATGATAACGGCCAAACCTGGACTGATGTCTGGCAAACTTCCACAACCCTTGGAGAATGGACCTGGAAGTATATTTCCATTGATCTCAGCAGCTATGCGGGACAAATCATAAAATTAAAATACACCGCTTCAGGATTCAGTTATGCAGATGTTTCTGTCGATGGTATCCGCATCATCGAGCCGCAGGAAGTTTTGGTGGGAAATGATTTGATTTCACCCAAACTGACTTTAATCAATTACCCCAATCCGTTTAATCCATCAACAACGATATGTTTTGAAACCACGAATTTGCACGAATTAACACGAATCGAAATCTATAATCTGAAAGGACAGAAAGTGAAAACGTTCACGTTCCCATCAGGCAATTGCCCGATAGGAACGAGTGAACAAAATCATCAAATCACTAAATCACTCAATCACCAAATTGCTTGGAACGGAACCGACGACTCCGGCAAACCGGTTTCCAGCGGGATTTACTTTGCGAAATTGAAATGCGGGGAAAATGAAGTCAGCAGAAAAATGCTGTTGTTGAAATGATATTAAACTTCCGATTGTCCCGCTCCTAAATTACTCACAATTTAGGAGCGGGTCATCCGAATGTTTATAAGATACTTTCTCGACCTTCCGAACGGTTTAGAGTAATGCAAATAGCATCAACACTCGGAAGATCCCGATGAATCGGGAATATTCAGAGGTTGTGTTGATTAAAAAGGTGGGCAATTGCCCACCCTTCATACTTCCGAAGTTTATCTACCAAGTAGTTCTAAAGGAAACTTCGGAAGTTTGTTTGATTCCGATTGGCAATATCAATAACTATACTTTTCCTATTCTTGACATCCAATCCCATCTTTTTTTCTTTCACCGTAAAGATGTTATGGAGATAATCTCATGGTCAGATTTGTAATGAAGGTAAAAGAATATGAATAAACGCTTCTATCTGATAAAAGATAACAAGATTCTTTTACAGCAAAAAGATTACGGTTTTCCGGAGCAATCGATTATCCAACCGGAGATTTATATTTCTCAAATCGAAATGGGAATTTTCGAAAACGCCCTTTGCTGGGCAGCAATTCCAAATGAACAATTCCAAGAACCGCAAGGTTTTAAATTCTATCCCATCAAAAACCTGGTGCGGAATACTGACAGAGCTGACCTTAAACTGGCTGGTTTGGCAGGGTTTCTGTGTAACTGGATTTTAAACACCAAATTCTGTGGCAAATGTGGAAAAGAAAATGAGATGCATTTGACCGACAAAGCCAGGAAATGCCCGGACTGCGGAATGATGCAATATCCTCATTTTTCGTTGGCGATCATCGTGGCAGTGATAAGAGAAGATAAAATTCTGCTGGCGCACAACAAGAACTTCGCAGATGGCATGTACAGCACCATTGCCGGTTTTGTTGATGCGGGAGAAACTTTTGAAGATTGCATAGAACGTGAAATTTTGGAAGAAGTCGGCATCAAAGTGAAGAACATCAAATATTTCGGTAATCAGATATGGCCCTTCCCAGATTCCCACATGATCGGTTTTACCGCTGAATATGAATCGGGAGAAATCCAGGAAGATGGAATTGAGATAGAACACGCCGATTGGTTTTCGGTAGATAAGCTTCCCCAGATTCCAGCACAGGGTAGCATTTCACGGGAATTGATAGATTGGTTTGTAGGGAAAAGGATATAATGAAAGCAACATCTGTAATAATTGGCTTACTGGCAGGATTACTCTTCGGTGTGGCTACACCATTCAGTAAAATAATTCTGTCTCAATTGAACAGCTTTCAATTAGCCGGTTTGCTATATTTGGGTGCAGCATTTGTATTTGTTCCATTCATTATAAAAAATAGAAAAGTTGAATTAAAGGCTTTGCAGCATTCCAGCAAAAAAAAGCATTTAGTTGGAACAATTATCTTTGGTGGAATATTAGGTCCGTTATTCTTAATGATGGGCTTGAAAACAGCCAATGCCATGTCGGTATCGATCTGGCTGAATCTGGAACTGGTGGCAACCGCATTTTTGGGAATGTTATTCTTCAAAGATCATTTAGATCGTTATGCTATTATGGGAGTGCTTTTAACTCTTTGTGCCGGCATAATTATTTCTGTTCAGGAATCAAGCAGCGGAATACTCTCAGGATTTTTCATAATTTTAGCCTGCATTTCCTGGGGATTTGATAATCATTTTACTGCAATCATCGATGGCATTTCACCGCAGACAATTACTTTCATAAAAGGTCTATTCGGTGGAATAACAAATCTTACTATCGGCCTGATCTTGAGTAATGGCCAAATCCAAATCAACTATATTCCCTTGGCCCTCTTGATTGGAATTTTTTCATACGGCATCAGCATTGTACTTTATGTAATTTCCGCTCAAAATCTGGGAGCGACCAGAAGCCAGATACTCTTCAGTACCGCCCCTTTCTGGGGAATATTTGCAGCTTACCTTTTTCTATCAGAACCATTGAGTTTGATAACGATTATAGCGGTTTTCTTCCTCATTTCCGGGATTGTATTCACAAATTTTGCTTCGCATAAACACGAACATTTACATAAAGAAATGCATCATATTCACCTGCATGATCATGATGATGGTCATCATGGTCATGCTCATACCGAAGGAGATTCAGGAAACGGTAAACATTCACACATTCACGAACATGAAGAAAAGAAACACAAACATACGCATTATCCCGACTTGCATCACAGACATGATCATTAAATTCATTAAACGAAAGACAATCATTTGGTTTATATGCGAATTGGATTTCATAACAAATTCAGAATCGGCTTGACAGTTCAAATATCATAAAAAGTTTAAATCACAAATTGCTTAAAATAAAAAATATGGAGAGATTTATGAGACGTTTATTGTCGACAACCAAAATAGTGGTCATTGCACTAATCCTTACGTTTTCCAATCCAGGAATGACGAGTTGTTTTGCTGAAGAGAATAGTCAAAGTAACTTGCGAATAATAACAGAAGAATTTGCGCCATTCAACTTTTCGAAAGCAGGAGTTGTCACTGGTCAATCCACCGACGTTGTGAAAGCAATCATGAAACATCTCGGTCTTGATATCGAGATCCAAATTATGCCATGGTCGGATGGTTATGAATTTACTTTAGCAAATGCTGATGTTGCCCTTTATTCCACCTCGCGCACTCAAGAGCGTGAAAATCTATTTCAATGGTTGGGCCCAATCGGCTCTGATGAATATATTTTTTATGCTCTGAAAGATTCAGACCTGAAACTTGAAAGTTTGGAAGAAGCAAAAAAGATTGGAACGATAGCCGTCGTGAAACATGATGCCAGACAACAATTCCTGCAAAAAAATGGTTTAACAAATCTTCTGCTATTCGATGATGATACCGCATGCTATAAAGCACTAAAAGATGGTAAAGTAAATCTGGTCGTGGGCAGCAAAATAACCATGCCGCAAATGGCAAAATCTGCAGGAATTGAACCAGCTATGCTAAATGCTGTTTATTCGCTGCAAAAAACTCCCTTCTATATTGCCTTCAGCAAAAATACTTCTCCTCAAATGGTGAAAAACTGGCAGGATGCTTTGGATACTATAAAGGGAAATGGCAAATATGATGCCATCCTGACAAAATGGAACGGTGGCGAAAATATAGCAAAAAGTAATGTTATAGATAAAGGAATAATCTCGATCGAAGCATCATTAGACTTATTGTCTCGTTTCATCGATGTTCGATTGGGCAGCTTTTTAGAAGTGTTGCAAGCTTTTGCTGTTACAAATGATGTGTATTCCGGACAGTGGGAAAAGATAAAACCGCTTCTGGTGGAAAGAGAAAAACTTGCTCCTGAAGGCAGGATCTGGTATTTACTGCCGGATGGCTCCTATTATACAACTGTGGATGATCTGACCAGTAAGAATCTAAAAAGCCGCTCCTACTTTCCTGAATTAATTGCTGGAAATCCCGTGCTGGGCGATGTGGTCGTCAGTAAATCTACGGGTAGAACTGTAGTTATTGCGGCTGCTCCAATCGTAAAAGAAAACCAAGTTAAAGGTGCGCTGGGAACATCGATCTACCTTCAGGACATAAATGATGATCTCGGCAAAGCTTTTCCGCTTTCTGCCGGGTATATTTACTTTGCTGTCGATACGCTGGGAATAATATCTCTGCATTCCGATGGCTCTCTGATTGGACAGGAACTCACTTCGTTGAGCAATGAACTTCAGCAAATTATCGAGACATATTCCGGTAAGTGTAGTTTTGATTATGCCGGAAAAAGCTGGCAGGCCAACTGGACAACAGCAAATGCTACAAATTGGAAAATTGTGATTGCTTCGGTGGTTCATTAAAGTTTATTTCTCATTGCGTTTCTTTGAACCATTTGAAGCTGCCGATCTGGCTTATATCACCACCGAAAGCATGAATGACAGTGTGACGACTGTGACCTGGGGATTTAACGGCAAAATGACCTACCCCATGAACCTGATGCTGCCGTTCATGAAAATGGATGAAATGCCGGGCAAAGATCTGCAAAATGGTTTGGATAGATTGAAAATGATTTTGGAGGAAAACGAATAAATCAAGACTATGACTTTAGTCGTGGGGAAGATAAACGAGATAATTATTTATTTGCGAACGGTTTTTAACCGTTTTTCTATTATATTTAAACCATTGAAATGGTTAGTGTTGCTGGTTGGTTGGTTTCCCACGACTAAAGTCGTGGGCTTGATCAGTTCAAAATGCCAACTGTTAATCAGCTAATTCTCATCCACTCTTTTTCAACATCATGAGCGAAGAACAGAAGTCCATTTCTTTCTTTCAATTCAGCCAAAATTCTCTTCTTGGCCAGGAACGAATCTTTGCGGTTGATATCGAAAGCAGAATTCACTGCCAGGTGTCTCTGCACTTCCATCGGAATGATATCGCCGGCATAATAAGCCAGTTCACCTTCGCTTTTAAGGCGCACTATCTGCATACCTTCGCTGTGTCCGCCGGTAAGTTCCAAAGTTACACCCGAAACAAGTTCAAAATCTCCCTCGATGATTTGATATTTTCCACTTTCTTCCAGAAGCTGCAGATCGTCTTGGAAATTGTAGGAACCGCGATTCAGTTCATCCGGATCTTTAGCCGTTTCCCATTCTTTCTTTTGAAAAATGTGAACAGCATTGGGAAAGGTTAATTCCAACTTCCCATCAAAATCGGAAACGACTCCACCCACGTGATCGAAATGCAGATGTGTGAGGATGACGTAATTTATATCTGTTCTTTCGATTCCCAGTTTTTGCAGGTTTTTCAATAATTCAAATTCGGAAGGTTCATAAATTTTTCTGACTTTTTCGGAAATTCTGTTCCCCAGACCGGTATCGATGAGAATGTTTTTCCCATCTGTTTGAATGAGCAGCAGATTAAAGCCCAGCAGCACCCGATTTTTCTCGTCTGCTTTCAGCAGCTTTTGCCACAGAGCTTTGGGCATCACTCCCATGATGGCTCCACCATCGCCTTTCCAGGTTCCGGCTGAGATCATTTCACAATTTATTTTGCCGATGTTGATTGATAATTCCTTTTGCGTTCCGGGCGAGGACGCGAGGTAGTTTTTTTGGCAGGAATAACTTCCGTGCTGTTAGCCGGTAAGATAACCACGCGTTTAAATTCACCGTCGCCAATGGTCATAGTGCGGATATTTTTATCTTTTTCCACATACTGGTGCACGAGACGACGATTGGCGGCATGCAATGGCTCCATCGTTATGCTGCGTCCGTGTTCTTTCACCTTTTCACTGATATCTTTCACCTTATCCAGAAGCGCATCCTGGCGTCGCTGGCGATAGCCGTCCACATCCACTTTCAGTTTCAGTTGTTTCTTCTCCTGCTTGTTGATCATCTGATTCAAAAGGTGCTGCAGGCTGTCCAGCATCTTGGCATCTTTACCGATGATGAAACCGGGATCTTCGCTGCGAATATCAACCTGGTAAACATGATCTTTGAAATTCACTGTAATACTGGTGTATTTAGCATCTATTCTTTGCAGAATTCCTTCCACAAATTCTTTGATCTTTTCTGTGACATCCGGCAAAGTGATTTTAACTTTTGTAGGTTTAGCTCCGAATAATCCCAGCAGACCTTTGCTGCCTTCTTCCATAACTTCAAATTTGAATTCGTCCAACTTCAGGTTAGATTCTTTCATAAACTCCGAGATAACTGCTGAGGTAGATTTTCCTTCTTTAATAACAGTCCGCATGATATATCCTTATTCGAATTTTTTCTTGATAAAATATTGTTGAACCGAACCGATGATGGAGAAAACAGTCCAGTATAGAACCAATCCTGAAGACAATCCTTTGAAGATAAAGAACATCATGATCGGCATGAAATACATCATCATTTTCTGGCTTTGCTGAGCTGCTTGCTGTTTTTCATCCATATCTGCCAGGCTTTGTTTGGAAGGCGCCATTAATTTTTGCTGCACAAACATGAACACAGCCATCAGAATGGGAAGAGCCCAGACCGGGTCAGGTTCCGAAAGATCGGGCAACCACAGAAAAGATGCCTGCCTGAGATCGATGGAGTAGCGTAAAATCGGATAGAGTGCAAAAAGGATGGGCATTTGCAGGAGCATGGGAAGGCAGCCGCCCAGAGGATTTACGCCATGTTCTTTATAGAGTTTTTTCAATTCGGCGTTCATTGTCTGCGGATCGGATTTGTATTTTTTCTGGATTTCTTTCATCAGTGGGTTGATCTTCTGCATCTTGGAGGTGGATTCAAAACTTTTATGAGTGAGCGGATGAAGAATAATTTTTAAAACGATCGAGAAAATAATCAGTACAATTCCCCAACTGGGAATCAAACCATACAGAAAAGAAAGGAAGATCAAAAAACCTTTGCTGATCCATTTTGACCATTTATAGTCCATTTCCACAATATTTTCGATGCCGTTGCCATAGGATACCAGGTTTTCAGTGACCAGCGGTCCCAGATAGAGTTGATAATTGTGATTGATCATGCCGCGGTCGGTTTGAACTTGCAGATTCATGGCAGGACTGTCATTGTTGCTGAAAACGGTAAGTTTATCCACATCGATCAGATCATCGGGAATTATAGCCATGGCAAAATATTTGGATTTAATCGCAGCCCAATCTACCTGACCATTCAATTTCTGATCGCTTTTCATCAGTTTTGCCAAAGTGATTTTGTTCAGAATATTATCCACCTGGCTAACGATTTTATAATCACGGCTTTTCATTTTAAGATATTCTTCCGTATCCGCAATGCCGCTGTCAAAGTCTATTTCATAAGTTTCCAGTTGATTTTCAGATTCGATCTTGATCCTCATATCAAGTTGATAATCGCCATTTATATGGAAACTTTTCTCGATAGCGCCAAATTGTGTGAGCGCTGTAAAAACAACGCCTTTTTCTTCCTGGTTATATTGGAAAGTAACACTGTTCAAGTTGGAAATATTGCCGGAAAGCAAAGCCAGTTTGGTTCCCAAAATCTCTTCGTTCTGCGGAATCAGATTAACGAGAATTTCTTTATCTTTCAAAGTAAAGCTTTTCAATTCGACAGCTTTTAGCACTGCACCCAGGTTGCTGAATCTGAGTCTGATAACTTCATTTTCCAGAATAATTTCATCATTAACAGCGATATTCTGTTCCGATTCAGGAATGATGATTTCAGTCAAGTTTGGAGTTTGAACAGGTTCCGTGGTTTTTTGCTGTTGAATTTGTTGAGGTTGTTCCGTCAAATTCTGTTGAGGCGGCTGTACAGGTTGGTTTCTTTTCCAGATAAATTCGCTGCTTATCCAGAATACGACAAGGATCAGAAGTAAGGCAAGTATCGTTCTTTTGTCCATAAATTCTCCTTTGAATCAGGTTGGTAGTTAGTTACATCAGGGAAGAGGGTCATGCCCGCCCGGATGAAAAGGGTGGCATTTAGAAATTCTGAAAATCGAAAGTTTGAGCGCTTTGAAAAACGAATATTTTGTGAAAGCCTCATAAGAGTATTGGCTGCAAGTGGGTGTGAATCTGCAGGCAGGCGGCAGAACCACCGAAATAAAGCGCCGGTAAAAACCGATCAATAATAAAGCCAGTTTATTAAAAATTCTCATCGAATTTAAACGATCAAAAACTCCGTAAGTTCTCGTTTGATTTCCTGCCAACCGGCAGAAGCTGCTTCAGGTTTCGTAATTATTACAATTTTCAGATTAGTTGGAAGCCGGGAAGTGCTTTCGCGCAGGAAGGCTCTTACTCTGCGTTTAACTTTATTCCGTACGACTGCTTTTCCAACTTTTTTACTAACCACGATCCCCACTGCAAATAAATTATCAGGTATTTTTCGTACTAAAAAAATAAAGAGATCACCTTCTCGTTTAGAGTTCTTCGTATAGACTTCACGGTATTCTCTTTTCGAGGTTATAAATCTCAGCCAGTCGCTACCGTTTGAGTTGGTTAAACTCATTAATCGCTAACGGTGAGTCTGATTCTCCCTTTCGCTCTTCTTCTGGCTAAAACTTTGCGGCCTGCTTTTGTCGCCATGCGAGAGCGAAAACCGTGCTTATTCCGCCTCTTTCTGTTGTGCGGTTGATAAGTCCTTTTCATCTCATTTCTCCTTCAAAATCAAACATTTATTCAATTTCATAACTCTTTATTCTGTTGCTTTTTACAAAGCCGAAACAAACTGGATTAGCACTTTCAGATGTCAAGAATTATTTATTCCCGTATCAATTCCGGCAAATTTCGACGTTAATAACTCCTAACGAAAAATCGTCTGCCTGCGTTCTGCTCCCACGGAAACTATCGTGATTTTTATCCCCAGCAGATCCTCGACTGTAGCTGCATAATTTCTGGCGTTTTCAGGCAGTTTAGAGAAATCCGTGATGCTGGAAATATCTTCATTCCAACCCGGAAGCTGAATATATTCAGGAACAATTTCTGCCAGTATTTTTGTACTGTATGGGAATTCATGAATCTTCTGGCCTTTGTACCGGTAACCAATACAAATATTCAATGTTTCAATTCCGGAAAGCACGTCCAGCAGTGTAAGCGCAATTTCATCCACACCATTTAACATGGCAGTATAATTGGCGGCGACTGCATCAAACCAGCCGCAACGGCGGGGTCTGCCTGTGGTAGAGCCGTATTCATTTCCCTGAATGCGGATCTGCTCTCCTGTTTCATCCAGCAATTCGGTGGGAAACGGACCTTCTCCCACTCTGGTGTAATAACTTTTATAAACGCCGATTACTTTATCTATTTTGCCGGTAAAACCGCTGCCGATGGCAATTCCGCCAGCTATTGTATGTGAAGAAGTTACAAATGGATAGGTGCCGTAATTTACATCCAGGAGCGTTCCTTGTGCTCCTTCAAAGAGCAGATTTTTATCTTTATTTTCTTTCCACATATAAGGAATTTGTTTCAAGTAAGGTTGCAGGATTTTTCCAGCTTCCATCAGGTTTTCCGCCATTGCCTGTACGCCGTTTTGAGAATATTCATGATAATAATAATTATTCGTTAATCTTTCCTGCAAAAGTTCTTCTTCATACAGATCGCCAAATCTTATTCCTGTTCTGGCTATGGAATCTGCATAACAGGGACCGATACCCATTTTCGTAGTACCAATTTTGGTGTGATTATTATTTGCTTCCGAATTTCCATCCAGTTCTTTGTGAAGCGGAAGTACGATGTGGGCTCGCGGATCTATGAAAAACCTGTTCTCAAAATTTATTCCTTTATTCTTCAATCCTTCGATCTCTGTAATCAGAGCAAAGGGATCGATGACAACGCCACTGCCTAAAACACATATTTTTCCTGGATAAAGAATTCCGGCTGGAACGAGATGGAAAACGAATTTTTCGTCATTAAATTTAATGGTATGCCCGGCATTATTACCACCCTGAAAGCGGATAATGAAATCGGCATCCTTGGCTAAAACATCTACTATTTTAGCTTTTGCTTCATCTCCCCAGGCACAACCTAAAACTGCTGTAGAACTCATACTAACCTCGCTTTCAAAAAATCTTTTCGTTTCTACGCAAGAAAATAGCAGCACCGCAAAAACGCTGCTGCTCTTGCGAAACATTTCTTATTCAGTTGGATTTTCTGTCAATCAAACAATCACTTTGCTTTTTGAAATCGAAGAAAATTAAAACCTGGAAGATTCCAATGATTAATGAGTATCTGATTCCCTTTGATTTTTCATAAATAACAAACCCGCTGTCATCCGATGGCGTGTTAGTAGATTTTAAAAAAACGTTGACGCCAAGATGTTGTTAACAATTATGTTTCCAAATTTTGGAGGCTGGATGCCCAAAACTAAAAAAGTAAGAGTTATGATCGCTAAACCGGGTCTGGATGGCCATGACAGAGGTGCAAAATATATTGCCCGAGCCCTTCGCGATGCAGGTATGGAAGTTATCTATACCGGCATTCGCCAGACTCCTGAGCAGATAGTCAATGCTGCAATCCAGGAAGATGTTGATATTCTGGGACTCAGCCTGCTTTCCGGCGCTCATAATTTTCTTTTCCCAAAAATAGCGGAAATGATCCAGGCGAAAGTGGGAGATGAAATTCTTCTGTTCGGCGGCGGTGTTATTCCTGAAGAAGATATTGAATTTCTTAAATCAAAAGGTTTCAAAGCCATTTTCACACCCGGCGCTTCCGCCCAGGAAGTAATCGATTTTATTAATGATAATCTAAAATGATGACCGAAGAAATTACCGGCAGAACATTTAGCAATAAAGCAGAAAACATCATCCTTACGGTATCGGATGATAACTTTGCTGCCTGGCTCACTTTTAGAGATGTGCCGGGAATTATCGATGAAAATGAAATTCTTGCGCTGCTGAAAATGGCTGAAATAAAACACGGTTTCTCCAGTGCGATCAAATACAATCGTTTACATGGAATAACCAAAGAACTTAATATACCTTTTCTGGTTGCCCGCGGCACAGACCCAAATGCTAATCCTGAGATCAATTTGCTTTTCGACCGAAACACATGCTTCGACCCGCATGAATCATATAATGTGATGGAAATGATTCGTTTTGAGAAAATCTCGAAAGGACAAGCTCTGGCAGAAATTTCAGAAGGATCGGCAACCGATACCGGGAAAGATGTTTTAGGAAATAAGATAACCGGCATATCTTCTGTGGAACCTGATTTTTTAGCTCATTTTGGACCGGATATCGAACTCGATGAAGAAACAAACACTCTAATTGCTTTGAAATCCGGCTATCCCTATATCGATGATATTGGTAAAATCCAGATAAAATCCGATTTCTATATCAACGAGAATATCGTTGGAATTTCCATGGAAATAAATGGTGACTTGGTAATTAACGGATTGATCGAAAATTCCAACCTGGTTGTTGACGGTAATTTAACCGTTTACGGCAACATTAAAAATTGTATGAAGCATGGTGTTATTGCTTCCGGCAATATTGATCTGGATTTTGCTGAAAATTCTCGTATTGTCTGTAAAGGACAGATTAAATTTCATAATAATGTGAGTGACTGTATCTTAAGTGCCAGCGATGGAATCTGGGGAGATGAGAACAGCAATGTGAGTGGTGGATTACTGCAGTGCAGCAATTCCATTTCACTTTACAATGTTGGCAGTGAACAACCGGTACTCACAGAGATCGAAATTGCCCTGGCTACCTACACCAAAGAAATGCTGAAGATGACACAGGCTAAATTAGGTTACCTGGATCACCTTCCTTCCGATCATCAAAACGAATCGACGCAACTTGCTAACCTGATGTTGAAAATGGAAAAAAAATATCTGGCAGAAGTTGATGATATCCTGGAATCTCCCGAGAAAAGGCACAAGATCAGTATTTTAAAATCTCTTTATCCGGAAACGAGAGTGAGGATTTTGAACCATTCTCATATGATAACAGAAGAAAAAGGAAAAACGATCTTTACTCTCATCGATAATGACATGGTCGTTAATGAGGTTGACAGATTTGTTTAAGAAAAAAAACTTGTATCAAATTAATATAAGAAGGTATTTATATAGTGGTGCGGATAAAATATAAAATTTTTGAAAATGATACAATTTTCTCATAAAGAAGCATTTGCCCGGATTGGTAAATGCTTTTTTTAGTATCAAAATTTGGGAGAATTAAATAAAATGAAACATGAATTAGAAGTTTTGATCGAGATGCAAAACTGTGACGATATCATAGGTGAGAAAGAAATTTTGATGCAGACTTTGCCACAGGAATTAAGCAGTCTCATTCAAAACTTGGAATCAGCCGAGGCAAAATTGGACAAAACTCTGAAAGAACTGGATGAAAATCTGAAAACACAAAAATTGAAAGAACTCGACATTAAGGTTAACAAAGAGAGGATCGACAAATATAAGAACCAACTTCTTGCCATCCAGACAAATAAAGAGTATAAAGCCCTGAACAGTGAAGTGAGTCATTTGGAAGCAAAAAATACTTCCATCGATGATGGATTGATCGAACTTATGGAAGAAGAAGCTAACATCCGAGCCAAAAAACAGAACGCCCTCGCTGTTCAGAAAAAAGCCTCTGACGAACTAAAAGCCAACGAGGAAAAACTGAAACAGAAGATTACCGAAGTGGAAAAGGAAATTACACAAATCCGTGAAAAACGCAATGATCTGGCTTCAAATCTTCCGCACTCGATGGTGAAACGCTATGCTGCTCTTATTAAAACTAAAAACAGAAAAGCCGTTGTTTATAATGATAATGGCACTTGCAGCGGCTGCCATTACATGATCCGTCCGCAACAGCTTATCGAGATCAACCACGGCGAACATGTGGTGAATTGCGAGAACTGTGGCAGAATGCTGGTTTTTAAACCGGGAAGCTTATAATATTAGAGGGAATGACAAGTTTTTTTAGAATATCATAAGTGTTTTCAAAGCTGTATATTATAAAAAATTATAAGTGTTGTCAAAGAAGATAAAATGTCTGCCCCGCACCTACTTTGAAGAACTCGCAAGAACAACTTTCAAAGTAGGTGCGGGGAGGAAAGTCCGAACACCAAAGGGCAGGATACTTCCTAACTGGGAGTCCCGGCAACGGGAAGCCAGCTCCACAGAAACAAACTACTCTGAAATTTTTCGGGGAAAAGGTGAAATGGCGGTGTAAGAGACCACCAGTTTCCGGTGTGAACCGGAAAGCTCGGAAAGCCTTATCCGGTGCAATGCCAAATAGGGAAGCTATGAATCGGCCCGATTCGCTTCCGGGTAGGCAGCTGAAGCCGGTCAGAATTGAGTTCATTTGAACATAGCAATATCCGGTTTAGAGAAATAGACATTGGATCGTTTGTTAGGCGATTCACAGAATTCGGCTTATAATCTTCTTTGACAGCCGATTTTTGAATGTATAAGAAAAGAAAAAGGATAGATCAATGCAAAAAAGGTGGCAGGTTTCTGAGCCTTTAAACGAAGAGCAGCTTAATCTTAAGAAGCAGATCGTTGAAGCAATAAAATGCCCCGAAATGATCGCTGAAATGTTGGTTCGCCGGGAAATCACCGATCCGGAAGAGATTAATAATTTCTTTGAACCAAGCCTTACAAAGGTTCATGATCCTTTCATTTTTAAAGATATGGAAAAAGCTGTTCAGCGGATTATTCAGGCTATCGAAAAACAAGAATTAATTACAATCTATGGCGATTATGATGTGGATGGAACTACTTCCACAGCCATGCTGTATCTCGGTTTGAGAAAAGTCGGTGCGATCATAGATTATTACATTCCCCATCGCATGATTGATGGCTACGGACTTTCCCTGAGCGGAGTGGATCAGATCAAAGATAACGGCGCTAAACTCATCATCAGCGTAGATTGCGGCATTAATGCCATCGCAGAAGTGCAGCAGATAAACAATCTGGGGATCGATATCATTGTCACCGATCACCACAATCCCAAGGAAATTTTACCGGATGCCTACGCTATCATCAATCCCAAAATGGAAGAGAGTGGATATCCATATAAAGAACTGGCCGGAGTCGGTGTTGCCTACAAATTGCTGGTCGCCGTTTATACGCGATTGAACGTGAGCACCGAAGAGATGATCGATAAATACATCGATCTTGTCGCTTTGGGAACTATCGCCGACATCGTTCCACTCACCGGTGAGAACCGGCTTTTCGCCAGCACAGGGCTCACCCGGTTGGTCGAAAAACATAATATCGGTTTGAATGCTCTCATCAATATTGCCGGGCTTTCTCACAAAGAATTGAATTCCAGCGATATTGTCTTCGGCATTGCCCCCCGCATCAATGCAGCCGGAAGAATGGGAAGTGCTCTTCGGGCAGTGGAATTGATGGTGAGTAATGACGAAGATGAAAGCGATGAACTGGCTCAGATCATCGAGCGAGAGAATTCTATCCGCCAGCAGATCGATCAGAGAACTTTCCAGGAAGCCTGCGAAATCATCGAAAAGAAATACAAAAACATGGATGACACGGCGCTTATCGTTGTCTCTTCGGACGGCTGGCATCCCGGCGTAATCGGAATTGTCGCTTCCAAGCTGGTGGAAAAATATTACAAACCAACTATCATGATCTCGTTCAAAGACGGCATCGGTAGCGGTTCCGGCCGCAGCATTGCCGGATTCGATCTTTTTAAAGCTCTGCAGTCGGTAGAAGATTATCTGGAAACTTTCGGCGGCCATAAATATGCAGCCGGACTTTCCCTGTTGGGAGAATACGTGGACGTGCTGGAAAACAGGCTTTCCAAATATGCGAAAGCCAACATCACTCCCGATCAATTGATCCCGCCTTTGAGAATCGAGACTAAAATGGAGCTTTACGAAATCAATGAAAATCTGTTGGAATGGATGAATAAATTTGCTCCTTTCGGACCGGGGAACATGCGACCGAATTTCATCACCGAAAAGGTGATGATCGTTGGTTTCCCTTACAATGTCGGCAAAAATCATCTCAAATTGAAAGTGGTGAAAGACGGCTGTACAATCGATCTGATCGGTTTCAATCTGGGAGATTTCCTGCCGTTCATCAAAAAAGGTTCCTTCATCGACATCGCCTTTTCCCTGGAATTCAACATCTGGCAGGGACGCACCACCATTCAGGGAAAGCTGAAAGACATCAAATTTATCGATCAATAAAATCGAGAGAACGATGCTTTTTCGAAAATTAATTTTTTTACTTTTGTTGTTCGTTTTGTTAAGCTGCTCATCAGTCGAACAGCAGAAAATCTATACTCCCATCGGATTTGAAATCATCCGGGAAATTTCTACTAAATTCGTTCCCGATAAATGCCTTTATTCTTTTGCTAATAAAACCGTTTTTGCCCGGCAGCAGGATAATAGTGAAATCCATATTTTCAAAGACGGCAAAAAGATAAATACGATCGGCGGAATTGGTTTTGATCAGATGAATTTTACGAAACTCAGCGACATTGCCCTGGCTCCGGACGGCAGTCTGCTGGCTTTGGACAGTTTTGAAAAAACCATCAAGAAATTCGATGTGGAAGGCAAATTCATCACCAGCATCGAACTTACGGATTTCAGCCAACCGACGCTTTTCACGATCGCTTCCGACGAAACTTTTTATATTTACGACAGCGACCGCAACGAAATCAGTAATTATGCCAGGTTAAATGAATACGATACATTTGCCTTCGGCAGATTCCAACTTACCGCTCCAACCAATCTGCAACTGGCCGGCAACCTGTTGGTCGTTAATGAAAACTCTTTGAACAAAACGCTCATTTTCGATACATTCGGGCAACTGGAAGAGGAATTAAATGGTTATTATCAAATCGAAAAAAGACAGAAATATCTGCTGCTGCCCAATTATTTGCTGCATGAAGGCACAGGAGAAAAATTTGCTGTATCTATTCCCAGGTGGAAGTTTTTCTCCCAACAAGACGGCTACACGATTTTAGCTTCCAAAGATAAAATATTGATTGGAAAATTCATTTATGAAATTCGTTGATTTTTTCCGAAAAACCGATTTTTACAAACCGGCCTTAGCAGCGTTTTTGCTGGGAGTCAGCCGCCTTCCCATACACCTGGGATTCCTGGTTTTCTTCGGTTTCATTCCGCTTTTTTCATTTTTTGATGACCTTCCCAAAACTAAACAGATATTGAAAGCTGCCATTGTTTTCGCCGTCACCTACACCCTGGTTTCCCTGCACTGGATCAGCCTGGTAACTCTGGGTGGTTTTTTCGGTTTGTTCTTTTTATTCAGCCTTTATTTTTTTATTGTCTTCTTTTTCATCAGCAAAGGCTGGAAGACATTTCCCCAAATCAGATTTCTAATTTTTCTCTGTTTCTGGATGTCGTTTGAATTCCTGCAGAATTTCGGTGAATTCCGCTTTCCGTGGTTCAATGTCGGGTATTCGCTGGCGGATTATCTGTCTTTCATCCAACCAGCCGAGATCGGTGGAATTTATCTGCTTTCAGCGCTTATCATCAGCGTCAATTTTCTTATCCGGAAAATGAAAAATGATTTCAAAAAGAATTTTATTTTTCTTTGCTGTCTCATTCTTTTGTGGGCAGGATTTGGTTTTTTCCGGCTTAAAACCATCACTCTGAAAGCAACAGATACAAAGATTTCTCTCGTGCAGTCCAGCATTCCGCAGAAAATGAAATGGGAATCTACTTTTAAAGATACAACTATAAACCGTTATATAAAATTCACAAAACTGGCTGCTATGCAAAAACCCGATCTGATCATCTGGCCGGAATCTGCCTTGCCGGTTTACACACTCAAGAACAGAACCTATCGTGATTTTGTGAAAGATCTCGCTCAGGAAATCGATGCCGATATTTTCCTGGGAATGCCGCATTATAAATTTGTGGGAGATGCTCATCCCAATCGCTATGAATTCTATAATTCCGCCACGCTCTTCGACAAAACCGGAAAAGTGCATCCCTATTATATAAAAAATTTCGTCGTTCCTTTTGGGGAACGGATGCCTTTCCTCAAATATCTGCCTTTTTTATGGAGTGTGCATCTGGGACAGGCTAACTGGGAATACGGCAAAGAGCAGACATTTTATCAAGTTAATAATTACACCTATTCCCCGCTCATTTGTTTCGAGATCGCTTTTGAGGAATTGACGACTAAAATGGCAAAACATGGTGTCGATTTCATCGTTAACATCACCAACGATGCCTGGTTCTATCATTCGGCAGGAACTTATCAGCACGCCGTGATGACCAAGTTTCGAGCTGTGGAAACGCGCCGCATGATTTACCGCTGTGCCAATACCGGTTATTCTCTGATCGTTTCACCCACCGGAGAAGTTTTGCAGCAAACCGAATTATTTGAACAAACCACTATAAATCAGAATCTGATAATCTACGATAAGAAATCTTTCTTTACAAAATTCTTCCCGCAATATCCTTTTGTTTTTGTTTTGGGAGCAGGAATTATGTTGGTTTGGATGATGATGAAAAAGCTTTTTGCCGCAAAGACACGAAGGCGCAAAGAAGCATGAACAAATTCTATCTTTCGATTAGCTCTCGTTACGAAGTTCCTCTTCGTAACGCCATTATATATTTTTGCGTTCCCAGGAAAAACCTGGGAACGAGATTGATTCTCCACATCTTAATCTGTGTTTATCAGTGCAAATCCGTGAGCCAAAATTCGTGTCCATTCGTGGTTATAAATTATGAGTAAATTCTACTATTCGATCGGGGAAGTCTGCAACCTGCTGGATCTGAAAGCGCACGTATTGCGCTATTGGGAAAAGGAATTTGTACAGGTGAAGCCCAAGAAGCAACTGGGCCGCAACCGCCGCTACACTCCCGATGACATCGACCTGCTGCGCAAGATCAAATACATGCTCTATGAGCAGCGTTTCACCATCGACGGTGTGCGTAAAAAACTGAAAGAAGAAAAAGTGCAGCCCAACCAGATGGAACTGGATTTCAGCGTCGATAAGGACGAAGTGAAGAAGAATATCATCAAAGAACTGAAAGAAGTGAAAGAGCTGTTGAAAGGAACTTCGCCACAAAGACAGGAAGACGCAAAGGACACAAACTTCCAATAAGTGTTTTTTCTCGTCACATAGGTTAGCTTTGGAAAAGTGGGAAGTAACATATAATGTTAAATCAGATAATTAAGCAAAAAAAAGATTATTGGTTGCAATCTAACGACTGCACAATTAAAGATATAATAAAATATATTAGAAAAACTGGTGATTTGCGTGAAGCGCAGATCGAAGCGATTGAGATTTATTTGTTTTTAAAAATAAAAGGTAATAATGAACCTCTTTGGAAATTATTTGCTGAAGGCTTTTTTACCAATGGAACAGATTTAGCAAAACTCAACATTAATCAAAATGCACGTGAATATCTCCAGCAGAATCTTGCTGCACAGGCATTATTTGATTTTTCCCGACAAAAAATTGGCGGAACAACATTATTGCCTGAACTTGAAAAATTAATAATCCAACAACCGGAAAACATCGAATATGAACGAATTATTAAAAACATATTTTATAATGTTGATTATGCTGATTATTTGATGAGTTTGCCGATGGGAGCTGGAAAAACCTACTTGATGGCTGCTTTCATTTATCTCGATTTGTACTTTGCCTTAAATGAGCCGGAGAATAAAAACTTCTCACATAATTTTCTGATTCTCATTCCTTCCGGCTTGAAATCATCCATAATTCCAAGCCTGAAAACAATAGAACATTTTGATCCAACCTGGGTTTTACCGGAACCTGCAGCTTCAAAAATCAAACAATTAAGAAAATTTGAAGTTCTCGACCAGCCAAAGTCTGCCAGACAAAGCACCACAGCCAGAAATCCAAATGCTCAAAAAGTGAACCAATGTTTGCGAGACCCATTTGGTTATATCTTTGTGGTTAATGCGGAAAAAGTAATACTCGACCGGATAGAGATAACGGATCAGTTGGAAGTAATAGAAAAAACTGAAGATCAAAAAGATATTTTCGCCAACGAACTGCGACACTTAATTGGAAAAATCCCGAATCTTTCTATCTTTATAGATGAAGTTCATCATGCCGCCAATGATGAAATCAAACTTAGAAAAGTAGTAACGAACTGGAATGCTAAAGGAAATGTGACAACTGTTCTCGGTTTCACCGGAACTCCATATCTAAAAACCGCTGATCAGATCAAAGTCACAGATGGTTCCTTTTTCAAATTCAGGCAGATCACAAATACGGTTTATTATTATCCGCTCATTACCGCCATAAGATATTTCCTGAAAAAACCACAGGTAAAATTCGCCACAGAATTAAACAGAAACCAGATTATTGAAAGAGGGATCTCTGATTTTAACGAGATCTACAAAGAAAAAGTTTATGAAAATAGAACTGTCGCAAAACTGGCTATTTATTGCGGAAACATTAAAACTCTGGAAGAAGAAGTATATCCTTTTTTAGTGGGAACATTAAAAATAAATCCTGACAAGATCTTGAAATTTCACGGTGGAAACAAAGAATATAAATTACCAAAAGAAAACGAATTACTGTTCAGTTCTCTAGATATTCCGCAAACCAAAGCCGGCACAAAAATTAGATACATCCTGCTTGTTCAGATCGGCAAAGAAGGCTGGGATTGCAGAAGCCTGACGGGAATCATTTTATCTCAAAAAGGAGATAGTCCTGAAAATATGGTTTTGCAAACTTCCTGCCGATGCCTGCGACAAGTTGATAAAAATAAAAACGAAACTGCTCTGATCTGGTTGAATGAATTCAACGCTAAAATCCTGAATTCACAATTGCAAGCCGAACAAAATACCAACATTGAGGAAATTAATAAAATAGGCGGAAAACCTGAGGTAGAAACAGTGGAACGATTTTCCAGAATTGAACACCTGCAACTTCCCAAAGTTGAATTCTATCAACTTAAAGTCACATATCAGGCCATCGAAGAAGAAGATGATCCTAACACAAAAAAGAAACTTAAATTACTACTCGAAAACCTTGAAAATTACAAAACTACTGCTTTGATAAAAACCAGCGAAATCGACCAAATCGATCATGCGGTTATTTCTATGATCTCACAAATCGGATCAAATAACGCTAACTTCAATAAATGGTTGTTTGAAATTTCCAAGCAAAGTTTCAATAACTTAAGCATTCGGGATTTAATGGAATATCAAACTCCTTTGAAAAATATTTTCCTGAAGATCTGTTACAGTCAAAATGGAAATCTGTTATTCAACGATGTTTATGATTTTTATTCTATCAATTCCAAAATCCGGCTGGCTTTCAGCATCAAAAGAGAACTGCAAACAGAAAGCGAAGTTATTCCGAAAGAAGCCAATTTGCTGATCGTTGATAAAATCAAACCGGTTGAAAAAAATGAGAAATTGTATCCTGATGAAAACGCTGTTAGGCAAATTTTGGAATATGAAGAAGTTAGCTCAGATATTGAAAGCCTCGAAACTGAACTTGAAAAGAAAAACGAACAAGCCTTAAAAAGCTTAACTGAACAAGGTTTGGGAAATTTCTTCGTACCCAAAAACCTGCTACCGGAAGTTAAAAACAAAGATAAAACTTTCCATTATCTTCCCTACAATTTCGTTCAAAGCAATTTCGAAAAAGAATTATTAATCAACGCTTTGAGACTTACATCTTTCAAAGAAAGCAAATTGGAAATCTATTATAACGGAGAAAGAGGCTTAACCGATTTCGTTATCAATTGCTTTGCTAAAAATGGAAAATATTGGAAAAATATAGGCAAATACACCACCGACTTCCTGATCATTAAACGCCAAGAAAAAGCAATTCACCAAGTTCTGATGATCGAAACCAAAGGTAAAGGCTACGAAAATGATCCTGTCTTCCTGAAAAAGAAAAATTATGTTTCTAATGAATTTCTAAAGCAGAATAATGAAAAATTCGGTTATAATAAATTTGATTTTCTGTATCTATCCGATGCCGATAAAATTGAGAATAACATTTCCAAACTTAACGAAAAAATTAGTAATTTTTTTTAAGGACTGATCTATAAAAAACTTACCTGAAAAACAAACAAATTTCCTGTTATATACAACGGAAACAGGAAAGATAAATATTGATGTAGTTCTTGCCGAAGAAACTGTTTGGCTCACTCAAAAAGCAATGGGAGAATTATTTGGAGTTGCAAAATCAACCATTAGTGAGCATGTGAAAAATATCTTTGAAAGCAATGAACTCGATAGAAACTCAACTGTTCGGAAAATCCGAACAGTTCAATCTGAAGGAAACAGAGAAGTGAGCAGAGAGATTGAATACTACAGTCTCGATGCCATCATTTCGGTCGGCTACAGAGTCAATTCCTATCAGGCAACCCAATTCAGAATTTGGGCGACCAAAACGCTGAATGAATTCATCATAAAAGGTTTTGTACTCGATGATGAGCGATTGAAGCAAGGTGGGAAAGTTTTTGGTAAAGATTACTTTGAAGAACTCCTGGAAAGGATCAGGGAGATCAGAGCCAGTGAAAGAAGATTCTACCAGAAGATCACAGATATTTATGCCCTTTCTGTCGATTACGACAAAAACTCTCCTTTCACCAAAGAATTCTTTGCAGCCGTGCAGAACAAACTGCACTGGGCGATAACCGGTAAAACAGCTGCCGAAATCATCTATTCAAATGCTGATGCCAAAGAACTATTTATGGGTTTAAAAACCTGGAAAAATGCTCCTGACGGAAATATATTGAAATCCGACATAACTATCGCAAAAAATTATCTAAGTGAAAACCATATTAAAGAGTTAGACAGAATTATATCTGCCTATCTTGATCTGGCAGAAAACCGTGCTCAAAGACAAATACTCATGAAAATGACCGATTGGATAGAATTCTTGCATAATTTCCTGGAATTATCCAATTATCCGATCCTGAAAGAAACCGGCAAAGTGAGTCATCTGGAAGCAAAATTGAAGGCAGAACAGGAATATGAAACTTACAAAAAAATACAGGATAAAAGCTTTATCTCTGATTTCGATAAAGAAATTAAACGTTTAAAAGGAAAGAACGATGCCGATTAAATATATTCCCTACTATCCCGATACCGTGGAAGGACAAGCCATTCTAGATAACATCACCCGCACCCGCCGCATTCTCAGTTATCGTGAAAACGATAAAGCTTTCCTTAAAAAGAAAAACTTTATTTCAAATGAATTTCTCAAACAGAATAATGATAAATTCGGCTACAACCGATTTGATTTTTTGTATCTATCCGATGCAGATAAAATAGAAAATAATATTTCCAAACTTAACGAAAAGATCAGTGATTTCTTTAAGGAATAGATTATGAATAATAAATTAATAACCACAAAAGACCAATTAACAGAATTCCTTTTATACACAACTCCGGACGGCAAAGTAAAAGTTGAAATTTTCTTTCACAAAGAAAACATTTGGCTCACTCAAAAACGGATGGCAGAATTGTTTGATGTAAACATTCCTGCTATCAGTAAACATTTGAAAAATATCTTTGAATCGGGAGAATTAGAAGAAAATTCAGCTATTTCCATTTTGGAAACAACTGCTTCAGATGGAAAAAAATATCAAACTCAATATTACAATCTCGATGCCATTATCTCAGTCGGTTATCGGGTAAATTCACATCAGGCAACAATGTTTAGAATTTGGGCTACAAAAGTTCTCAAAGAGTTTATGATCAAAGGTTTTATTTTGGATGATGAACGTCTGAAAAATGGTAGGTATTTTGGCAAAGATTACTTTGAAGAACTGCTGGAAAGAGTTCGTTCTATTCGTGCCAGCGAGCGCAGAGTTTATCAAAAGATCACGGATATTTTTGCCGAATGCAGTATCGATTATGATCCAAAATCAGAAATAACCAAAAGCTTTTTTGCAACTGTTCAGAATAAATTTCATTATGCCATCACCGGCCACACTGCTGCAGAAATAATTTACGATCAATCCGATGCCGATAAGCTTTTCATGGGATTAAAAACCTGGAAATCTGCTCCCAAAGGCAGAATCCTGAAATCTGATACTAAGATTGCCAAAAATTACCTGAATGAAAAATCCATAAAAAAACTGGAAAGAACCATTTCTGCTTATTTTGACTACATCGAAAACATAATCGAAAACCGTATTTCTTTCACAATGGAAGAATTTGCCGACAGCGTTAATCGCTTCCTCGAATTCAATGAATATAAAATCCTGCCTGACGCCGGTAAAATCTCCAAAATTCAAGCTGAAGAAAAAGCCTTTTCGGAATATGAAAAGTTCAATAAAACCCAGGAAATAGAATCTGATTTCGATAAAGTGATCAAACGATTAAAAGGAAAGAACCATGCCGATTAAATACATACCCTATTATCCCAATACCGTGGAAGGACAAGCCATTCTCGATAATATTACCCGCACCCGCCGCCTTCTCAGCTATCGCGAAAACGATAAAGTATTTGAGAAGATTAAAAGAGGAATGCCGTTTTATGAAGTGGAAACAGTGGAACTGGTTAAAACTTCCGAAGTTTTGAAAACTTCGGAAGTTTCTGAAACCCCCAAAAATCAAAACCTGATTATCCGCGGCGAATGTGTTTCCGCCTGTGCCTACCTGAAGGACAAAGGAATCAAAGTTGACCTGGTTTACATCGATCCGCCTTTTGCCAGCGGCGCCGATTATGCCAAGAAAGTTTATATCCGGCGTAATCCTAAACTTGCCGAGAAAATTAAAAAAGCAGAACAGGAAATGGAACTGGAAGAACTGCGCGCCTTCGAAGAAAAAATGTATGGCGATATCTGGAAAAAAGAAGATTACCTGAACTGGATGTACGAAAACCTGCAAGCCATCAAAAGTATTATGAGCGAAACCGCCAGTATTTATGTGCATTTGGATTGGCATATCGGGCATTATGTGAAAATTCTGTTGGATGAAGTGTTTGGAGAAGATAATTTTAGAAATGAAATAATATGGCATTATGATATTGGCGGTCGTGGTAATAATGAATTTGCCCAAAAACATGACACTATTTTTTGTTATTCTATAGATACTTATAAGGTATTTTTCGGTTCTGATAATATAAGAATACCATACAAAACTCAAACAGAAGGAAGAAAGAAGCCTTTAATCAGTGAAGAAAAATTGGAAAAAGGTAAAATACCAACTAATGTTTGGAATGATATTCCTGTTAATCTTATGATGTCTGATAGAGTTGATTATTCCACTCAAAAGCCAAATAAGTTACTAAAGAGAATAATTTATGCTAGCAGCAAAGAAGAAATGCTCGTTGCCGATTTTTTCGGCGGCAGCGGTGTAACAGCTAAAGTTGCTAACGATCTCGGTAGAAAATTCATTCATGTGGATGTGGGAGTCAATTCCATTCAAACCACGAGGGACAGACTAATCGAAGCCGGCGCAGCTTTCCAAATAATGGAAATAAAAGATGGCGTGAGTTTATTCCGCAACCCGGTGCAAACTATGGAAAAGCTGGCCAAGCTCATTCCCGGTTTGCAGCAAAATCTGGCCGGGATCAGCAAGTTTTGGTTCGGCGCCATTCAAAACAGCAAAGAGGGAATTATACCGGTTTACGTTCCCAATTTAGAAGACCACACAACAAAGGTTCTGGATATTCCGTTCATCAACAAGATCATCAACCAGGAATTGCAAAACCTGGAAGTCGATGCCAAGAAGGTGATCGTTTATTACATCGATGTGGATGATTTCAAGCAGATCGAAAAGTTCATCCGGGAGAACAATCTCACCGAGATCAATGTCGAATTGAAAGATTTGAAGAACCTGCTGCACGAAGTGGTGGTTGATGACATTATCGAACATGAATTATCAGATAAAAACGGGATTTTTGAAATCGAGATCACCAAATTTATCAGCGACAGGTTGATGCAGAAAATTGCTTAATTCAATTAGAAAGGACAATTGCAGGCAATCAGTAAAGGCAAGAAATTCACACCCATCGAGATCAGTGAAGAAGGTTTGGAACTGATCGAAATGATGA
>JAUSOT010000105.1 GCA_030656075.1 Candidatus Cloacimonadales bacterium | reverse complement strand
CGGTTTCATCCGGAATTTATTTCTACAAATTGCGCGCAGGCGAATTTGAAGATACGAAGAAAATGATTTTAATAAAATAGTGACAATTAAATTTTGATAGAACGACAAAAAATCGCTCCTCTTCGGGGGAGCTTTTTTGATATGTATAAACAGCTTCGATTAAAGCAGCAAAAGCATTCCACGCTACCGCAACTCTCCTTATTTCAAACTATTGAATAAATCAATGCTTGACATCAGATTTCCATTTCCACTTTCTTGAATTTGTTTTTTTTAGGGATTTCTTGATTTTAATTGAACCGGAAAGTTTAAGAACGTTTGAGTGAAATTCTGGAGGAAGATATGAAACAAATCTTGGTTATTTTTTTATCTCTTTTTGCTTTTATACAGGCAACGATCATCAACATCCCGGCAGATCAACCGACAATTCAGGCAGGGATCAATGTGGCTGCAGAAGGTGATACTGTGTTGGTAGCGGCTGGAATATATTACGAAAATATCATCTGGTCATCCGAAAACGGTATAAAGCTGATTGGTAGTGGAGAAACTGATTGCATCATTGACGGTGACTCACTTGGCAGTGTGATTCGTATGAGCTACATCATTGGCACAGCCACTGTGATAGACGGGTTTACAATTCAAAATGGTTATGCTAATGGCAATATTCCATTTTCAAATGGAGGTGGAATTTATTGCAATGAAGTCAGCCTACATCTTTCTAACTTAACCATAATCGACAATTCGGCAAATGAGGAGGGAGGTGGAGTTTTTTGCTGGTACTCTGATTTAAATTTATTTGATGTTTCGATAATAAATAATTTCAGCAGTACTGATTTATACGGCACTGGAGGAGGAGGTATACATAGTAAATCATCCACTCTTAATTTGGCAAATGTTGTGTTCGAAGATAATATTGCAGTAAGTTCTGGAGGAGGTTTATGTTGCATTAGTTCAACTTTGGATATTGTGAATGCGGATTTCTCTAACAATTCATGCCTTTATGAAGGATTCGGTGATATCGGAGGTGGTGGAATGTTTTGTACTATGTCATCTTCACCTTACTACTTGGAAGACATATCATTCTCAAATAATTCCTCAGGAAGCAATGGAGGAGGAATTTGTTTTAATATGGTAGATGCAGAGATGAAAAATGTATATGTTACAAATAATTCCGCATTATATTATGGTGGAGGAATATACTTCAAGATGTCAGATTCTGAACTGACAAATGTACTTATAACAAATAATACATCAGAATTATCAGGTGGAGGATTTAGTATTAATGGTTCATTTCCAATTTTGAAAAATGTAAATATAATAGATAACATTTCTAACCAGGGCGGTGGAATTAGTATTAAAATATGGGGTCCGAGTTTAGTGAATTGCATCTTATGGAATAATGAACCTGAAGAGATTTATTGTATTGATTTTAATTCCCTTGCAAACATAATAACAATTTCTTATTCGGATATTCAAGGTGGAGAAAGCGGCATAATCACAAATAATAATGGAACAGTTAATTGGCTGGATGGAAACATTGATGATAATCCATTATTTTTAGGATTGGGAGAATATCCATATGCCTTGCAATTCGATTCTCCCTGCATTGATGCAGGAACTCCGGACACAACCGGATTGAGTCTACCTGAATACGACTTGGCTGGAAATCCCCGGATATTTGGCGGAAGAATCGATATGGGAGCTTATGAGTGGCAGGGAACTCCGGTGAGTGATGAGTTAGGATCTGTCAGTTATAAGTTGTCCAATTATCCAAATCCGTTTAATCCGTCAACCACGATCTCTTTCTCATTAACCGCAAAGGACGCGCAAGACGCAAAGATCGAGATTTTCAATTTGAAAGGCCAAAAAGTGATTGATCTTTCTGTCATCCTGAGCGGAGTCGAAGGAACAGTTACTTGGAATGGTGATGATGAAGAGGGCAAATCGGTGTGTTCAGGAATATATTTCTACAAATTGAAATTCGGAAAACATGAAGAAACAAAGAAAATGTTATTGATGAAGTAAAACCACAATTCATCGCTGATCTCTTTCAAGTACTTGAGATAATGCAAACAGACCAATAAGCGTACTGATTTGGCTGGACGTCCAAAATCTTCACAATACAAATGTTTCAAATGAAGAAACCATTCGCAAGTTTCATCTTTCTACCGCCTCAAGTCCAGCTTCGCAAGGTCTTCAATTTTCATTCTTCAATTTTTTAAATATTCAATTTTCATCCTCATCACACCCTCACTGTATTTAAATCATCCTTAAATTTAAGATGCCACTTCAAACCATTCTCAACTAGATAAGTTGCTTCTCCTTTCAACTGATAATCGATCAGAGAAAACATTGTCTCAAGTCCCATAGAACTGCTTTTTCTCAAGTCTAAATCTGCTGGAATACCAATTCCATTATCCGCTAAATGTATATTGATGGTTCCGTTTTCTTCCTGGTACAAGCGGATGGAAATTTCACCTTTTCCTCTATTCGGAAAGGCATGTTTATATATATTTGAGATCAGCTCATTCAGCACCATACCCAACGGTACAGCCGAATCGATCAGCACAAACGTATCTTCCAGTTCAAAATTCAGAGAAACATTAGCAGCCTGCAATGAATAACTTTGCCTGAGCAGATGAGCCAGATCTTCAATATATTCTTTCAGATTAATTTTGGAAAGATCCCTGGCCTGATACAGTTTTTGATGAACCAGCGACATGGCATTGATCTTGTTAATAATTTCCCTGAAAGCAGTATTTACGAATTCATTTTCGGAAAGTCTTGATTGCATTTTGAGCATCGAAACAATAACCTGCATATTATTCTTTGTTCGATGATACAATTCCTGCAGAAGTACGGTCTTTTCTGCCAGGTTTCTTTTTATCTGTTCTTCTGCTTGTTTATGCTCGATGGCAAGAGCAATTTCTTCTGAAATAAAAGTTAAAATATCAATATCTTTCTCTGTATAAAGATTAGGGTCATCATAGCTTTGAACTACTATAACACCGATTACTTTGTTTTCAATTTTCAGTGGAATACCCAGCCAGATCTCCGAGGGAGTGCCAACGATTTCAATTGTGCCTTGCTCGGTTAATTCATCTTGAAGTTTGCGGGGAGCAAACAAAGGTTTTTCTAACTGAATCACATATTTAGTAAGCGTCTTACCAGCCGGGAAAGTTTCAAATATATCTTTTTCATCAGCTTCAAAAGGCAGGGAGATAACATCTGTGCTTTCATCATATAAGGCAACATAGAAATTTTTGGTATCAATAACATTTCCCAGGTATTCTCTAATCTTGTTGCAGCACACATGCATATTATCAGTTGTATTAATAGCATTTGAAATGTTATATAATGCTTTTTGTGTTTTTTCTGCCCGATTGCGCTCGGTGATGTCTCTAACAATTCCAAAGGCTCCTATTACATTTCTTTCCTTATCAAATTGAGGAGTAGTTGTAATTAAAAGTTGTCGTTTTTTTCTATCAGGTCTGATAATCTCAAGTTCATAAATACTTTTTTCTCCTGTTTTCCGTTTACTTGTCTGATTTTTTACTACTTCGAACTTTTGTGAACTCAAGAATTCATTTAAGTTTTTACCAACAAGTTTTCCGGCAGGAACACCAAAAATCATCTCTGCAGCAGGATTACAATATACAAAATATTCTTTAAGGTCAACAGTTGCAACACCTTCGCCTATATTTGTGAATAATTGATGATA
>JAUSOT010000094.1 GCA_030656075.1 Candidatus Cloacimonadales bacterium | reverse complement strand
AACATTCCTGAAAATTCTAAAACGAATATTAATATACTGGCAATTATCTTTGGAATTGAAAATTATAAAAATATTTCTGATGCTAGTTTTGCTCATCGTGATGCCAATTTCATTAAAGAATATTTCAAAAACGTTTTAGGTATCAAAGAAAACAATATTTATTACAAAGCGAACGAGGATGTGAGCAAAGCTGAATTCGATAAAGTTTTCACAAAAGGCGGCTGGTTAGATAAACGTGTGCAGGCGGGAAAAACGGAAGTTTATTTCTACTTTGCCGGGCATGGTGCACCGGATATCAAACAGAACAAAGCTTACCTGATCCCCTATGATGGCGACCCGAATTATGCTTCCCAAACCGGATATGAGCTGCAGGAAATTTATGATGATCTGGCCAATCTGAAAGCGAAGTCGGTAACTGTTTTTCTGGATGCCTGTTTCAGCGGAGCCAATCGCGAAAATGAAATGCTGCTGGCAGATGCGCGTCCGCTGGTGATCGAAGTGCAGAGTCCCATTGCGCATGGCATCACGGTATTTTCTGCCACCGGTTCCAAAGAGATTTCCTCTGCCTGGCCGGAGAAAAAGCATGGTTTATTTTCCTACTTTTTGATGAAAGGCATGCAGGGCGAAGCTGATGTGAACCAAGACAAGAAGCTGACCATTCAAGAACTTGGAGTTTATATTGAAGAGAAAGTTTCGGAGCAGGCCGGTTATCTGGATCGGGAGCAGACGCCGCAGATGATAAGTGATGATGATAGCCGGATTTTGATAAATTATTGATGGAGTGTTACCTTGCGAAGGTTTTCGGACTTCTTGCTTTGTGACCTTCGCAAGGTTAATAAAAAATCAGAGGTTCTTCCGCCTTCGTTAAACTACGGCGGGACAGGTCTTGAGAAGAAATGAAAGAATTTCTCAGAAAGACAGATTTTTTTATAATGGTGAATTGCTTCGAGTCGATCAGCAAGTATCGACTCGATACAATTCCGATACAATTTGAATGTGTTCACCGTTCGGAAAGTGGGAATTGAAACCTTGCGAACGGTCGAAGAACCTTCGCAACGGTTGACATTGAAAGCTAAGTTGGTTTGAATTCCACCGTTCGGAAGGTGGAAAGAAAAAAATTATTGCGTAAGAATGAAGGATTATAAATTTGTTGAAGTGTCATCATTGCAGTGATGATAGTAGAAATGATGAGGAAAGCAAAATGAGTAAACAGGATTTATTCAATCGCATAAAAAGCACAATTTCGGCTTTTGATAAAAATGCTACAATAATTTTATATGGTTCCAGAGTGAGAGGAGATTTTTCCCAAGATTCCGATTGGGATTTTTTAATTTTGCTTTCCAGGCAGTTTGGAATTAAAGAGAAATCTTTGCTAAGGCATAATTTATATGAAATCGAGTTGGAAACCGGCGAGATAATCAGCGCACTTTTTTACGAAAAAGAACATTGGCAATCCAAAAAAAATCAATATTCGCCTTTTTATAAGAATATCGCGCAGGATGGGATGGTCGTATGAAAGATTACATGACAGATTATCTTCAGTACAGAATCGAACGAGCTCGAGGCGCTTTGAAAGTGGCAGAACTTTCGGCCCAAACCGGAGAATACAACAGTTGTACCAACAGGTTGTATTATGCTGCTTTTTATGCCGTGAATGCCTTGTTGATGAAATATGATCATACTTCCTCGAAGCATACCGGAGTAAGAGCAATATTCAATAAGGAATTTGTGAAAAAGGGGATAGTCCCCAAAGAATTTGGCATCCTGTTCAATGATCTGTTTGAATCCCGCCAGGAATGTGATTATAAAGATCTTTTCTTTATTCCGGCGGAAGAAATAGAACCACTGATTCCGAAGGTAAAAGAGTTTATTGATTTCATAGAAAAACTGATAAGTGAATAAAACCTTCACAACGATCGGAAGAGAACTCCTTGCAGTTCCTCTTTAGCAAAGAGGAAAGGTAGAGGAACAAGGAGAATTGGTAGTTGGAAACCTTGCGAACGGTCGAAGAACCTTCGCAACGGTTGGAAGAGAACTCATTGCAGTTCCTCTTTAGCAAAGAGGAAACGTAGAAATGCAAGAAGTATTGGGAATTGAAACCTTGCGAACGGTCGAAGAACCTTCGCAACGGTTGACATTGAAATCTAAGTTGGTTTGAATTCCACCGTTCGGAAGGTGGGAATTGAAACCTTGCGAACGGTCGAAGAACCTTCGCAACGGTTGACATTGAAATCTAAGTTGGTTTGAATTCCACCGTTCGGAAGGTTGAGAAGGAACTTTTTATGAAGATTATAATAATGCTATTTTTAATGATTTCATCAACTCTTGTTGCCAATGAAATCCTTCCACAAGATTTGGGAGACGGCTGGTATGAAATAACCACGAGTGTAAAGATAGAAAACATCACACCGGAGCAGGCAAAACAGAAAGCGATTGAGCGTGCCTGTCAATTGGCTATCGAGCAATTTGCAGGAATTGAAGTTTCTGGCCGAACAACTTCCATCGAAGCAGAATCAAATGATCGAGTTACCATGGAACATTTCAGTAAACTTTCCAGCCAGGTTTCCAACGGAATTATTCTGGAAAAAGAAATTCTGGAAGAGACAAATTCCGTTTCAGACGGCATTGTCATAAAAAGTGTTACTCTAAAAGTGAAAGTCGGTAAACAGCATGGTGAAGCCGATCCGTATTTCACTTTAAATGCCAGTTTAAATAAATCCTATTATCAAAATGGCGAAGAGCTTTTCCTGCAAGTTACTCCCTCCAAAGATTGTTACATCACAATTCTGAACATCATGTCTGATGAAAATGTAGCAACGGTATTTCCCAATCAGTATCGGGAAGATAATTTCGTGAAAGCCAATCAGCTTTTTGAACTGCCAAATGCGGAAGATCAAAAGAAAGGAATTCTTTTCAAAGTTCGGATACTCCCAGGAAAAGTTGAAGATACTGAGATAATTAAAGTTATCGCAACCAAAGAACCTGTTAAGCTCCAAATAAATTCCGATTTCAATACTGCTTTCGAAGAGTTGCAGAACTGGTTGGTGAAAATTCCCCGCTCCGAAATCGAAGAAATCGATCTGCAATATTTTATTGTGAAGTAATCATTTCCCGGACTCGACTTAACCATTCGGATTTCTTGCAACAAAACTTAACCGAAGAGCTGAGTTGAGAACGGATTGGAAAATGGTCATTGGTGAATTCTGTCTTTGCGAGTAGTATTCTCGTTCCTCAAACTCCTGTTTGGGAACGCAATTTGAAGCGAAACTCCCGTTTTGCAAACTGAACTCACCTCTGCTGTCTCCTCTCTTGTCGCTTCACTCCAAAAGAGGGAACATGAGAAAAGCAAGAATAAAATTCCCGGACTCGACTTAACAATTCGGATTTCTTGCAGCTAAACTTCACCGAAGAGCTGAGTTGAGAACGGATTGGAAAATGGTCATCGGTGAGCTGGTCATTGGTGAATTCTGTCTTTGCGAGGTTTTTCCTACGTTGTTCTTCCGAAGCAATCTCTACTGTTTTTCTCTCGTTGCCAATCCCCTGATTGGTAACGCAATTTGATGCGAAACTCCCGTTTCGCAAACTGAACTCACCCTTGCTATTTCCCTCTCTTTCCCACTTCGTTCAAAGCGAGGGAACATGAGAAAAGCAAGAATATAATTCCCGAACTCGACTTAACAATTCGGATTTCTTGCAGCTAAACTTAACCGAAGAGCTGAGTTGAGAGAACGGAAGGGACAAAAAATACTTAAACAATACTGATCTTTCCTAAAATAAATAAATTCCTTGCCTCTGAGAAAACGGAAATTTCTTTGGTATCAATATTGCATGAAGTAAGTGAAAATAGGAAGGAGTTAAAGTAGAATATGAAACAGATTCTGATTGTCTTAACACTGATTTTATCGATCACCTTGTTTTCGATAGATATTGAACTTGTAAATAATCAAAGAAACGTCCGGATCAGGGGTGATTTCACACTGGACAAAATTGCTGATATTTCTGCTGCTAAGGAAAATTTCGTTAATCTGAAAGTTAATGACTGCCGAAATACCGGTGAAGCTGGTGAAGCAGAATTGCCGGTATTTTCCAAACTTGTCACTCTGCCTGCCACTGGAAATTTTAAAATTACCAATATTCAATATGATTTTGAAGAAATAGATCTGACCGGCAAGATCGCCTACATTGGCATGGAAGATAATGAATCACCTTCTGACGCCTATTATACCAGGGACAAATGGCTGCCGGAAAATATTATAAGCGTTGGCAAACCGAACATCATGCGCTCTCACAGGTTTGCGCAGGTCACCATCTCGGCAGTTCAATATAATCCGGCTTTGAACAGGATCAGGCTTTTGAAAAATGTCGATTTTGATTTGGAAATCGATGATTCCGACCTGGAAAATCCTCTCACCAGAAACTTCCCTTCTCAGGTTTTTGATAAGCTTGCTGCCAAAAATATTATTGGAGTGGAAGAAACCACTCGCAGCAATGCCGGACAATACCTCATCATCTGCCCAGCTTCAGTCGCAGCAAATTTAACTCCCCTGGTTCAAGAAAAACAGAAACTGGGATTTAGAACACGATTGGCTACTCTTTCCGAAACCGGGACAACTGCAGATAATATAAAAAATTATATCCAAAATGCGTACGACACATGGGAATATCCACCGGAATACGTGATTCTGGTGGGTGATGTCAATGGATCGGTCCAACTTCCGTCTTTTTTCGTGGAAGGTACTTATACGCCCTGGGACGTGAGCGATCATCCCTACACGCTGCTGGCAGGTGATGATTATTTTCCAGATATCCTGATCGGCAGGATTTCTGTTCAAAGCTCATCAGAATTAAATACTGTGGTAAATAAAATCGTCAGCTATGAGCTGAATCCTTATATTGCAACCAGTTGGACAACCAAAGGACTCATGGTCAGTTATGTACAGAATTGGTATTGGGAATTCTTTTCACCCCGAGAAACCGTGATGGAAGTGCGGGAAAAATTACTGGATTATGAATTCACTGCTGTCGATACCTTCATAGATCCCTGGAATTCCGGTTCCAGCAATTTGCGGAATATGATCAATAACGGTTATACATTCGTCAACTACCGTGGTGCCGGTGCTCCGGATTATTGGGCCGGAAATTACGGCAGTATGTTCGGTATCAGCGATATTGTTTCACTCACCAATGGACAGATGCTGCCCATGGTAACCAGTATGACCTGCGGCGGCGGCGATTTTGCTTACAGCAGCATCCCCTCTGTTTTTGGAGAAACATGGCTCATCGCAGGAACTCAATCCGTTCCCAAAGGTGCCATCGCTTTTATCGGACCCAGCGAACACGATACAAAAACCTGGTTTAATAATGCTAATGATATGGGAATTTATCAGGGTGTGACCCAGGAATACCTGTTCCGCTGCGGCGAAATGCTGCTGCGCGGCAAAATGGAGCTTTACCTGAATTACCCGTTCAGTCATGCCTGGGGTAGTTCACTAAATTCCGACCAATTCTATTTCTATGTCTATAATCTCCTGGGCGATCCCGGCTTACAGGTGTGGACGACTACTCCGCAACCGGTCGCTTTCGATTTTGAAGCTGAGATAAATTCCGCTTCCAACTTCCTGAGCATCGATATTTCTAATCCAATTATTGACGGTTTGGATTTCATCGTTGCCATCACCAATGATGACAGTTTGATCACGACAGGTTTTACCGATGCAAGCGGTATTGCCGATATTCCCATCGATCTGCCGGCAGGAACGTATTACATAACTGCTTCAAGATACGGTTTCATTCCACAAACAGAGACCTTCCAGATAGTCGATCAGAACATCGTGGCATTGGACAGCTTTAATTTGGACCAGCCGATCAGCGGAAGTGAAATTAATCTTCTGCTCTATGTCAAAAATTTTGGAGATCAGACAGCTGATAACATTGAAATTAATCTGAATACCGATAATCCTGATCTGGAAATTACTTCCGGCTCCGCCAGTATTGCTACTTTAGAGCCAGACCAAGTTTCTCCCTGTATTTTTTCATTTAATATTTCTCCACAGTGGCAGAATACTGTTCAAACTGAACTTTTCGCAGATATCACATCATCTTTAGGATATCATAATTTTATCATTCCTTTCTGTCTTATTTCACCCGAAGTCTGCCTTTCCGATTTCATCGTGCAAAATACCGAAGAATGTCTGCTGCAGAACGAAACTAACACTGTTTTTATTGAGTTGCTCAACTGCGGTGCTTTGGCAACCGGCGATTTAAACGTTCAATTGATTCCACAAAACGATAATATTTCAATTCTTACTAATCAATCAACTTACTCATCGCTTTCAATTAACAGCACAGGTTTGAACGGCACAGCTTTCGAGGTGGCATGTGCGGAAGTGATGAGTGGAGAACTTGCTTCCTTCAGATTGGAAATCAGCAATGAAGCCGATATTTTGCAGGATTTATTTTTCTCCATCCCAATCGGAGAGATAAGCGAAGAAAGCCCAACTTTCTGCGATTATGGCTACTATGCTATCGAATCCAGCGACTCCGGATATCTGGAAGCTCCTGTGTATGACTGGATCGAAATTTCGACCTATCACAGCGGCAGCGGCACCGAGATCACGCCTTTCCATGTTACACCGGATGGTATGATCGACATAACTGATCTGCCTTTTGAATTCAGGTATTTTGGGGAAATTTATGACCAGGTTTCGATCTGCAGCAATGGTTATTTGAGCATGGGAGAAACTGAGCTTATTTTTGCACGCAACAGAAACATTCCTTCCGGTGTAGGTTCCAGAGCTATGATAGCTCCCTTCTGGGATAACCTGACCAATGGACATGTGTTTTATAAGTATTATCCTGATGATCATTATTTTGTGATCGAATGGAGTGACATGCGTAATGTTTTCAACTATTCCTATGAAACCTTCGAAGTGATTTTATATGATCCTGAGTTTTGCCCCGATCCTGACAGCGATGGCCCGATTAAATTCCAATACCAGGATATTCATAATGTAGATCAAACCGATCAATATGCTACCGTGGGAATAGAAAACGAAGCTCAAACCGAAGGATTATTACTCACTTATGCCAATGTTTATGCTCCCACTGCTCATACGCTGGTCAATAATACTGCCATTTTCTTCTCGACTACGGTAGAACCTCAGGTTTCCAATGATAACAATTTAATTACCAAAGGAATGAAACTCTACCAGAATTACCCGAATCCTTTCAATCCCAGCACAACGATCTCCTTTACAATAAACACCGATTCTTCTGAAAACACCGAACTGGTGATTTACAACCTGAAAGGTCAGAAAGTAAAAACATTTACTTCATTCCCAAACAGGGGTTTGGGAACGAGAGAAGTTGTTTGGAACGGAACAGATGAAAATGCCAAACCGGTCGGTTCCGGAGTCTATTTTTTCAAATTGATGGTAGGAAATAAAGTAGCTGCTGCCAGGAAGTGCGTTCTGTTAAAATAAAATCAATCTGTAAACTTAGTCTTCGAGTTGTAAAGAGTTTGCGACGACTCGATTCATTACAAGCAACTTTCAAAGGAGGAGTTGATATGAGAGGAACATAAAAAATATTATTGTTTGTAAAAACCAATATCCTGATATTTGTATATTTAAAATCTATTTCGTAAATTAAATAGTCAGTATTTTGTCACTGACAGTAAACTGTAAAACAATCCCATTAGAAATATATATTGCAAATAATTTGTGAGAATTCTAATGGGAATAAGTTTTATCTGGGAGGAAAAGATAAAAAAGATTTATTTACTAACTATCTTAACTTTGTTAGCAGGATATATGATCGGAATAGATGTATATGGTAATCAATCTGGTACATGGACTTTAGCAAACTCTCCGTATAACGTGATAGACGATGTAACGGTTATTACGGGAACAACTTTAACTATTGAAGCCGGTGTACAAGTTCAATTCAATTTAAATAAAAAAATCACTATAAACGGTACTCTGTTAGCGCTAGGTGATGAAGGCGAAAATCAAATTGTCTTTAGTTCATCACAAGATTGGAGTGGAATCAAGTTTATAGGATCAACTTCAAGTGAAATGATTTACTGTGATATATCTGGATCAAATTATGGCGGTATAACTATCTCGAATTCAAGCAACATTGATATTACGTACTGCTATATACATGACAATGCTGCGGATACAGGGGCTGGAATCAATATAGAAAATGGAAGTTCTTATGTTACAATTCAAAATTGCACTATTACTTTTAATGAAAGTACTAACAATATTTCATTAGGTGGTGGTGGAATTGCATGTAGTAGTGGAGAATATTTAACAGAACATATAACAATAGAAGGATGTAATATTTCCGGAAATAACTCTGAAAAGAACGGAGGTGGCATATTCCTTAATGGAAGTTCATATACTGAAATTAATAGCAATGACATCATTGATAACGAAGCTGAACATGGGGGAGGTATCTATGTAGCTGGAGGAGCAGAAAACAATATATCCAGTAATTATATTTATGATAACCATGCAGGAACGTCATGGAATTATGGTGGAGGTGTATATCTTAAAACGGCTTGCAACATAACAGGAAATGAAATATCATACAATACCGCTGGTCGCAATGGTGGAGGTATATATGCTACTTTTTGGAGTGTCAATAGGGATTTTAGTGATAACATAATTCATCATAATGAAGCAGATCATGAAGGTGGAGGTTTATATGTAATTGGTTCACCTTCAATTATAAATTGTGAATTCTTTTTTAATACTTCACTTTATAATAAAGGTGGAGGTATATATGTTGCATCAGGATCCAATATAGAAATTATTGAATGTTATATACATGATAATTTTGCACTAAACAATGCTGGTGGTGGTATCTATGCTTATATATCTACTCCATATATTTTTAGAACTACAATTTGTTATAATTCAGCAAATGTAGGCGGTGGAATTGTTATTGATACTGAAAATGATATAACTTCCCCTATTGTACCGGAATCTTCTTTAATTGATCACTGCGTTATCTACGGAAATGATGCAGGTTCAATTTGCGGCGGTTTATTAGTATACTGTTATGAAGATTATTACTCTGTAGCCGTTTGTTCAAACTCGATCTTTTTCAGTAATTTTGTACTTGAAGAGCCCCTTGGTGTTGATCTAACTGTTGGTGCGCTGACTAATCAAAATGCTAATTCAGTTGTTAAATATAATTGTATCGGACCAAATGGATTTGAAATTGGTGATCCTGATTATGTTATTGTCGAAAATAATATCTTTGAAAATCCCCTATTTGTAAATCCAAGTGTCAGTAATTTTTATTTAACCTTACCCAGCCCCTGCATCGATGCTGGTGATCCTATGTACTCAGGTACTCCTGACCCTGATGATACAATAACCGATATAGGAAGATATTACTTCGAACACGATTACGATATACATATTCTTAATAAAGGCTACAACTGGGAATCATTCCCAAAACTCGACCGCGATGAAACCATTAATGAATCAGCAGATATTGTCACGGTTTTAAATCATAACATCTCTCCATTCAATTTCACTTACTTAGCTATGGAGACGAATGATTTAGATAATGATCCTGAATTAACATGGAATGTTACAACAGGATGGGATCCCTACCCATATGAAGTTCGAAGCAGCTGGCTTTGCAAGATCATGGCAACACCGGAAGAGGAAAGAGTGCTTAAAGTAGGTAGCGTAGATGATGAAAGGCTACCAGCAGATTTTGTGCTTAACCAAGGTTACGAAGATGAACGTTTCCCCTTAGTCGAAGCTGAATATCACTGGATAGGTTATTGGCCGCAGGAATCCAGAAACATTCAGGATGCTTTAGCCTATTATTGGTATGATATCGAAAAAGTGAAGGCAGAAGATTGGTATTACGATAAATGCATTAATAATAGAGGGGGCGACCCACAGCCTGTATCGTGGTCAACGACAGGGAAAACAATGGAATACGGTAAAGGTTATATGATCTGGTTCAAAGAAGGAACAGAACCGTTAACAACTTTCCAATGGAATTTGTATGGGGAAGTAGAAGAGCCAATTAAGAAAGCTGAATCGGAGAGTTTTACATATACTGAATTTCCCGATTATGAGGTGATAGACGTAGTTGATATTCCTGAGAATGTAGTCGAGATTGGTGTATTCCAGGAAGAAATCTGCGTGGGAGCTGTCGTTGTTACAGATTCCTGCGAACAGATTTTAGTATATTCTGAAAATGCTAACCGCGAACCGATCCCATTCAATTTCGAAATTGTTACAAATAACCGTGAACTTAATTTACCAGTTAATAATTATAAGGTTTATAATAAGAATTCCGGTGAATTTGAAACTGGCTATGTTGTGTCAGGTCAGCAGGAGAGTTCAATTATAATGTTTGGAGATATTGGAGAGCCACAAAATGAAACACCGGAAATCAACAAAGTCCAACTGAACAACAATTATCCTAACCCATTTAATCCTGAAACAAATATTTCTTTCTCAATTCCATTAGATCAGAAGATAACACTCACAATCTACAATCTGAAAGGTCAGAAAGTTAGAGAACTTGTCAGTGGTCAATTCGCATCAGGCCAGCATTCGGTAGTTTGGGAAGGTAAAGATGATAATGGCAAACAGGTAGGTTCCGGTTTGTATTTCTATAAACTGAAAACCGACGATAAGGAAATTTCTAAGAAAATGTTGTTGTTGAAATGATATCAATTGAACTCGACTCGGGTCAATTAGGGCTCGAGTCGGGTTCAATATTTATATTTAGATTCTTCGTCGATTGCCTACGTATCCCGAAAGCTTTCGGGACTCAGAAAGACGATGTAGTCCCCCTTTATAAGGGGGAATTAAAGGGGGTTTGGTGAGATCAATTATTATTCTTTTATTCGCGATAATTTGTGTCAATTCGCCAGCCACGGCGGAATGTATGGAGACTGGTGATTACTATGAAAATTAGATTTTTGCTTTTTTGTAATTTTTGTTTATTTTGTTCGCTGCTAATATCTACTACCTGGCACATCAAACAAGACGGCACCGGCGCCTTTACCACTATCCAGGAAGGTATTAACGCTTCGTCAAATTCTGATACAGTATTGGTTTATCCAGGCACATATAACGAAAACATCAATTATAATGGAAAATGCATAACCGTTGGTAGTCTATATTTAACAACCGGAGATGAACAATACATTAATCAAACAATTATAGATGGTAACCAATCTAATAGCTGCGTACGGATTTTGTCCTGCGGGAATGGTCCAACCGTACTCTGCGGTTTTTCCCTCACGAATGGCATCGGTAGTGATTATTATACCGGTAATGTTTTATGGGGTGGGGGAGTATTTGTTTTTGAATCACAGTCTTCATTGATAGCCTGCAAAATTTATGGCAACAATGCTCATGCCGGTGGTGGTATATATGTCTGGGATTCTTTCGTTTACCTGTCAAAACTTCATATCGCTGATAATCATGCCTATGCCGGCGGTGGTGGTATAGGTTTTGGATCATTTACAACCGCAGCATTTGATCCAGTAAATTTGTGCAATATTTATCTTAACTTTGCCGGTGTAGGTGCTGAGATCCAGAAAAGTTGGGTTGAATGCCCACCTATCGAAGTATTTGTTGATACATTCACGGTAGAAAATCCCGACGCATATTTCATTTTTTCCACTGACGGGGTTGGTATTCCTCAGAATGATGTTACATTAAATATGCAACATGCCAAATTGGAACCAGTTAATGCTGATCTCTACGTTTCCACTGAAGGCGATAATAATAATAACGGTATATCGGAAGACGAACCTTTGGCAACAATTAATTATGCACTCTCCCTGGTAAAATCAGATTCACTTCATCCCAACACAATTCACATTTCAGATGGTGTATATTCAAAATCTCTGAATATCCAGTGTTTTCCATTAAATATGCGTGGATATGTTTCTTTACAGGGTGAATCGATGGAAAATACAATTTTGGATGCTGAAAGTAAATCTCCCTTAATATATGATCACTATAGCAAACAAAATTACTCAATAACAGACATGAAATTTATTCATGGTTTTGGAGAATATTTTGTAGCATCCTGTATGCTCATATCTGTAAGTTACAATCTTGATTCATTTATCAATTTAGAAAATATTACAATTACTGATTTTAATTATTGTATTGGAAGAATATTAGAAATATTTTACGTGGATTTGAGTTTTGAGAATTTGAGATATTATTCAAACTATAAGCAATTATTACGAGCGTTGAATTCATATCGACCTGATCAAGAAGTAGTTATCAATAATGCCTATATCAATAATAATCCTGCTCATCCATCAGCAGGTGCAAATCACAAGATAATGCAGTTCGGTCAGCTTGGAACTAATACAATGAACGTAAATATCACCAATATGGAATTAACTGAAAATAATGGATATCACGGCAGTCCATCAATCGGTTGTTCGGGAATAGAAGTTAGAGATAATATTAACATGAATTTAATAAACTGTACTTTAGCTAATAACGTAACTCAGAATGAAGGTGGCGTGATCAGAATGGGATTAACAGCCCAAAACTCTGTAGTGAATATTTATAATTCAATACTATATGGTAACTTGCCTTCGGAAATATACATCGATAACGACAATCCTAACGAACCATGTGCATTGAACATTTATAATTCATTAGTAGCAGGTGGAGAAACTGGAATTGAAAATGTTCATGCTTGGAATTCTGTCAACTGGCACGAAGGGAATTTAAACGAGAATCCGATGTTTGACAGCCTGGGAATATATCCATTTGCACTTACTTCAAGTTCTCCCTGCATCGATGCCGGAACACTGGATCTGCCGGAAGGAATAGAACTACCGGAATACGATCTGGCAGGTAATGCACGTATTTACGGTGATACGGTCGATATGGGAGCTTACGAATGGCAGGGAACAGGTGTCGAAGAAGAAGAAATCCCTCAACTCTCTTCTCTCAAAACTCAACTCTCGAACTATCCCAATCCCTTCAATCCATCCACAACCATCAAACTTGAGCTGGCAGAATCAGGAGAAATGGAATTAGCAATATATAATGTTAAAGGTCAGAAAGTAAAAACATTGATCAATGCTATCACAAACAAAGGCACATTCGAGATTAACTGGCGTGGAAAAGATGATCATGGTAAACCTGTTTCCAGTGGCCAATATATCATCAAATTGATACAGAATAATAAAGTGACAGCAACTAAGATCATGTTATTAAAATAAGTAATATCGTGTGGGTAGGATGATCTAATGAAGTTAAAGTATATTGTTTTAACTATTTTAACTCTGATTATACAATCTTTGATCAGCATAAATCTCAGTTTTGAAGCCGAACATATTGAAATCAGCGGATCCTTCCAAATAGCAGAAAATAGTCCCGAAACGATAAATGCTGAGCAGTTCTGTTCAATCTCGGTTTTGGAATGTTTCGATTCAAACGTGGAAGGTTATGAAATTCCGGTTTACAGCAAATTAGTGGCTCTGCCTGAAACGGGGAATTTCCGGGTGCAGGATTTCTATTTTGAATATGAAGAGCAGCCGCTTGCATTTGAATTGAAACCTTTTGAGATAGAAAAATCTGCAAAGGCAAAACGAGATGAATGGCTGCCAAAGGAACCCGTCAAGATCGGTGATCCGCAAATCATGCGCGGTTCCAGGTTCACCCAGATTTCCTGCGCAGCTTTCCAGTATAATCCTGCCAGGAATATGATCAGAATCCTGAAAAACATCGCTCTGAAATTTGACATCGATCATTCCATTACAAAAAATCCCTTACTTTCTAATATCCCCCAAAAAGGATTCGTAAATTTAGCTAAAAACATAATTGGAAATGAGAATATTTCCGGAACATCCGGCGGAAATTATCTGTTTATCGCTCCTCAAAACTGTTCACAAACTCTTCAGCCTTTATTGCGTTGGAAGGAAAAACTGGGTTTTAAAACGAAACTCGCTATCTTCGAAGAAATCGGTTCCAATGCAAATGATATCCGGGATTTCCTGCAAAACGCCTATGACACCTGGGAAGAAAAACCGGAATTTGTCGTTCTGGTAGGTGATGTTACCGGTGCTGTTCAACTGCCGGCTTTTTATGTGGAAGGTTATTTATTGCCGACCTGTGTAACCGATCATTCCTACACGCTGCTGGATGGAGATGACTATTTTCCCGATGTACTGATCGGACGATTATCTGTGCAAAATATTTCCGAACTGCAGACGATCATCAGCAAAATTATAAATTATGAGCGAAATCCTTATCTGGGTACCGACTGGATGAAAAGTGCGCTGATGGTGGCACTGATCGAAGAGGGCAACGGTTATTCTCAGCGCGAAGTCGTGATGGGAATCCGGGATAAACTACTCGATTTCGAATATACCCGTGTGGACACTTTCATCTCTCCCTGGCAAACAGGCCCATCTCTTCTGGAAAGCGAGATCAACAACGGCCATTCATTCATCTGTTACCGTGGAGCGGGACATTCCACCTACTGGGCTGGTAGTGGTGGTCCTATGTTCTCGAACAGTAATATTTTGAATTTGAACAACGGCTGGATGCTGCCGATGGTGACCAGTATGACCTGCGGCGGCGGTGATTTTGCAGCTGCAGAAACTCCCACCTGTTTTGGAGAATTATGGCTGAACGCTGGGTCACCGACCCTGCCCAAAGGTGCGATCGGCTTCATCGGACCCAGCGAAAGAGATACTCAAGCACCGTTCAATAATGCCAACGCCATGGGTATATATCAGGGAATCACCCAGGAAAGTTTATATCGCTGCGGCGAAATGCTGCTGCGCGGCAAGATGGAACTTTACAACAATTTTCCGAATTGTCATCAATGGGGAGGTGCAGAAGATTCAGACCAGTTTTATTTTTATGTTTATAATCTTCTCGGTGATCCCGGTTTGCAGGTTTGGACGGATATTCCCCAGGAAGTTGAACTGGAAGTGAGTGAAGTGCAAGCCGGATCAAATTTTGTATCTGCTTCTGTTACAACTGCGGAAAGTGATAATGATAATTTCATGATTGCTATAATCAGCTCCGACAGCTTAATTGCCACGGGCATCACAGATGCCGGCGGAGAAGTAATTATTCCGGTTTCCCTGCCGATCGGAACTTATGAAATAACAGCTTCGAAATATAGCTACATACCGAACACAGTTTCCCTGGATGTACAGGAAACCGACATTCTGGGAGTGCAAAATTATGAATTCAGCGCTGCAACCACTTCCGGCAGCACCGTGGATGTAGATTTGGAAATTTACAACTACAGTCATATTTCTGCTGATAACGTTCAAATCGAGCTGCTATCTCAGGATGAAAATATCACAGTGTTATCGAATATTGTTTCCACTGCATCGATCGGCTCCAACGCTGTATTCAATTGTTCTTTCCAAATACAAGTTTCAGAGGAATGGAACGAAGGAATGATCTCGGATTTGATCGTTCAAATGAATTCGAGTTTGGGAGAAAACATTGCTCTTATCCCTGTTCAGATTTCATCTCCCGATTTGGCTTTGGCAGATTTCCTGGTGCAAAATAATTCCGGAAATTTCCTTCAGAATGAAACCAGTTCTGTTTTATTAAAATTATTAAATTCGGGAAATGATGCCAGCGGCAGCTTTGATGCGGTGATTTCCTGCCTGAATGATAAAGCTGAAATTCTTTCCGGCAACACCTCATTTTCCAATATTGCGCTTGGTGATAATGGCATTGCCCTGCAGGAAATTCAGCTGAAAGCCGAAAATGTGATTTCCGGTGAAACCGCCAGGTTTTTATTGGAATTGAGCAGGAATGGAGAATCTCTGCAATCGTTGATCTTTGAAATTCCAATTGGAATTATCGACGAGAACAGCCCGACTTTTTGCGATTACGGCTATCTGGCCATCGAATCTCAGGATGCGGGAAACTTCGAAGCTCCGGTTTATGACTGGTTCGAGATCGATCCAACCCTGGGCGGCCCCGGCATGCAACTTACAGCTGATCATACCCTGCGCGACGGTTTCACCAAAACCATCAGCCTGCCATTCCTTTTCAGATATTTTGGCATTTACTACAGCACGATCACGATTTGTTCAGAAGGTTACATCTCCATGGGAAACAGCGATCTCATTTTCTTCCGTAATCGAATGATTCCCTGTGGAACCGGTCCGGAAACGATGATCGCTCCCTTCTGGGATTCTCTGGTAGATGAACATGTTTATGCCTATCACGATGTTGAAAATCACCGATTCATGGTGGAATGGTCGGATTGCGGCAGTGATTTCAATCCTGAATTGAAGAACACTTTCCAGGTCATTTTCCTCGATCCTGAATATCAATCTTCCCCCGGCGGAGCAGGAGAATTTTTATTCCAATACAAAGAAATTCATGATGTGGATGCCAACGAAAATTTTGCCACCGTCGGCATCGAAAACCAGGCTCAGAATGCCGGAATTCAAATGGTTTTTGCCGGATATGAAAATCCAACCGCTCATGTTTTGGAAAATGAATCAGCAATTTTATTCACTATGAAAGAAGGACCGGATATTCCCTATCTCACCATCGAACCTGCCAACATCACTGTCTCAGCCACAAATGATACGATCATCACCCGTGCAATAACCCTACTGAACAATGCCGAAGAAAATGCCGATCTGAATTATACTCTTTCCTTAACTCATTTCCTGCGGGATGCCGGACGTTCGGAAAATAATCCAAACCGAAATATTGAAAACGATTTCATCATTCAAGCCACCGGTGCCTATATTCCGATCGAACCGATCAACATGCTGTTTTACCTGGTTCACAACAGCCCGGACGGCGAACCTATTCAGGGTGTAACACTCAATTTTCCAGATGGATTTGTCGTGAATTCCGCCACAGATATTTCTGCTTTGGAATGCAACGGAGAAACCGGCAACGGAGCAGAAATAACCTGGGGTTATGGCAATGTAAATGTCATTTCTCCTTCAACTCCAATTTCTTTTCATGTAAACGTCACTGTTGATGAAAACACTTCCGGTTCCGTAAACGTTGATTGGCTGATCGATGGAGATGGTAGCGGAGCAGAACCGCATTTTGCCGATGGTTCGATCACGATCCTGCAATCTGCAAACGATTTTATCTGGATTCGTTATCCTAATGGCGGAGAGCATGTAATGCCGGGTTTACAGGATTCGATCCGCTGGGATCATTATGGAAATGCCTCTAATGTAAGGATTGAGATTTCCAGAGATAGCGGTACGAACTGGGAATATATTATCGCTGAAACGCCCAACGTTGGCTTATATCTCTACACCTTTATGGGACCACTTTCGGATAATTGCCAGTTGAAAATCAGTATTCCCGAAGAAAATACCTACGATTTTTCCGACAGTTTATTCCAGATAACAGCATTGAATATAACGTATCCAAGTGAAACTGTGACTATGTCCTTTGGAGAAAGAGACAGCATTCGTTGGCAGGATATTTGTGGCATTGAATTTGTGGATATAGATATTTCCCTTGATAATGGTTTTTCCTGGACTAACCTGGCAGAACATACTTTAAATAACGGTTTTTTTGAATTTGAAGTTCCCGGGCCTCCCACTGAATTTGCGCTGATCAGGGTCAGTTGTCCCGAACTGGATGTAGTAAATTATTCAGAGCGATTTACGATTGTGGATTCTCCCGTAAATTGGTTGATCCTGGGAGTTACTGAAGGCAGCATTCCTGCCGGGGAAAGTGAAAATATCGAATTGCAGTTTTCCACTTCCGGCTTGGAACATGGTTCATACCAGGCAAATGTGCGCATAGAAACCGAACTCGGACAGATTTTATTCGTACCGGTTACATTGGAATATTATCAACCTATATCGCCTGTGTTGAATGTACAATTATATCAAAATCATCCCAATCCGTTCAATCCATTAACTAAAATTGAATACGACCTTCCCAGCGAATGTGAAGTGAAATTGAGCATTTTTAACGTTCGCGGTCAGCTTGTGAAAACTCTGGTGAACGAAACAAAACCGGCCGGACAGCATTATGAATATTGGGATGGAACAGATAAATTTGAGCGACCGGTAAGTTCCGGCGTTTATTATTATCTTTTAAAAGCCGGCAATAAATCTAAAGCAAAGAAGATGATCCTCGTCAAATAACGCAATCTGTCATCCCCGCGAAAGCGGGGATCTATACCATATAAAAGATTCCCATTTACACGAGAATGACATAGCTTAGTTCATCCTGAAAAAGTAGTTAAGTTATTGAAAAATATATTGACTACATATGCTTGAATTAGTAAATTACTCCCAGAAAGTGAGTAAAAAACATAAAAAAATCTGGGAGTTTATGATGCTAAAAAACAATTATCAGAGCCGGAATTGTTTCGATTTCAATTATCAAATATCATAGGTTTACATCACCCACTATGTCAATTGGCGGATAGTATCGATTGGTCGGATTTACATGAGTCTTTGAAACATTTGTATTGTGAAGATTTCGGACGACCAGCCAAATCAGTACGCTTAATGGTCGGTTTGCATTATCTCAAGTATTTGAAAGAGATCAGCGATGAACAGCTCGTTGAGACCTGGATAGAAAATCCCTACTGGCAGTATTTCTGCGGCGAAGAATATTTCCGGACCGAATTTCCGATCCATCCCACGAGTCTGACAAAATGGCGCAATCGTCTCGGTGAACAAGATCTTCAGGAACTTCTAAAAGCCACGATCAAAAGCGCAGTTAAGACCAGCACCATCAAAAAAGGTGATTTGAAGAAAGTCAATGTTGATACGACAGTTCAGGAAAAGAACATCGCCTATCCCACCGACATTATTCTATATTTTATGGCCAAAATCACAAAATCTTGCCTGAAAATGCGATTTTCCGAAAAAGTACACCTCCAAATGGATTTTCTCCTCCCGATATTTGCTGCATAGGTGCTCGTTGAACTGGACTTTTTCAGGGTGAACTAATTATTTTTTCTTTCAGATGCTGATGGACTGATCCTGAACCAATAGATTCTAATTCTTCAGAAAGGTCTTCCTCAATATCTGCTCGCTCTAAACAGTTTAGATATTTTGATAACTCTTCATCCAAATTCTGAAGCCTCTGCTCAATCTTATCTATATTTAACATCTCTCGTTTGGCGTTGGCTTTTACTTTGCAGCCATCTACTGTGACATGTTTACCTCTGATATAACCATTCTCTTTTAAGAATTTCCGAAATTCTACGGTCACTATCCTGATCTGATCTCTATTATCTTTTCGATAATCTGCGATCGTCTTAAAATCAGGCTGAAGGTCGCCAAGAAGCCACTTTAGTTCTATATTTCTTTGTGTTTCAGTTTCAAGTTTACGACTGGTACTGATACTATTTAAATATCCATAAATATATAATTTCAGCATAGTCTCCGGACTGTAAGATGGCCTGCCTAATTTATGCTGTCTTTGTATATAAATTGTGCCGGATTATGAAAAACAATCTTTGAAACAACCATATCTATTAATCTCACAGGATGAACCTTTGGAATCATTGATTCCAAGGAATTAAATAAAACTGTTTGATTCCTATCTGCTGGAGTAATATAATTCATTATCAATGCCACCTTTTATTTTCTTTATTCACTTGATACACATGCTTTTATACCTCGTTTGTGTTAAGAAATAAATGCTTTATTTTTGCATTTTTTTAAGAAAAATATATTCTAAGATTATTCTACTTTCTACATAATGTTTTTGGGTTATTTTGACTTTTCACACAGCCTCTGAAGTTGCGAGCTAAATCACAATAATTCAATTCTTTAGCCCACAGTTTCAACTGTGGGTACAGGGGCAGAAAACACCAACGGCAACCGCTTCAGCGGTTTCCACTTCTATTAGGCAGAATCCTTTCGCACCAATTTAGAAACAATAACATATATTTCTGTCGAACTATTATTGCTTCCACAATCAAGACCGTTTATTCTACATTCCATTTTTTCTTATTATTCAATCGCAAAATATTCACTCCAGCCTTCATTGCTGTTAGCATCGATCACTTTCAAGCGGAAATCTGTGCCGGTTCCCCAATCGTCTAAAGCACCATTTCTGCTGGTGTGTCCGTCGTTAGCTGTCCAGTCGTGCCAAAGACCTTTGTATGTGTCGTTCTGATAAATTTCGACGTACACCGAATCTCCGGTCGCATTGATCCAATCGCAAAAAGTATCTATTTGAAATTCCTGCCACACAGTTGAAGCGTCGGGATAGGTGACGCTGATCGGATCGGTCAAGGCTTCGATCGTGAAATATTCACTAAAGTCTTCCATGTTGTTCGAATCGGTGATCTTCAAACGAAAATCGGTGCCGGTTCCCCAATCACCCAAAGCGTTGTCGCGATTGCAATGACCGTCGTTATCAGTCCAATCGTTATAAATTCCCAGGTAAGTATCACCTTTGTAGATATCCACAATAACCGAATCCGCTGCGGTCACATTCCAGTCACATTCTGTATTTATCTGGAATTCAGTCCAGACAGTTGCCGCATCCGGATATGTTACGTATATTTGGCCTGGTGATACAGCTTCGATAGTGAAATATTCGCTCCAACCTTCATTACCCACTGCATCTATGATTTTCAAATGAAAATCCGTTCCTGCTCCCCAATCATCCAAAGCGCCATTTCTGCTGGTGTGATTGTCGTTATCAGTCCAGTCATGCCAAAGCCCTTTGTAAGTTGTTCCCTCGTAGATCTCAATATTTACGGAATCTCCGGAAGCATTGGCCCAATCACAATAAGTATTAGTTTGAAACTCGATCCAGGTTGTGGTTGATTCCGGATAAATGACGTCAATCTGAGTTGAAAGAGCTTCTATCGTGAAATAATCGCTCCAACCGCTGTTGCTATAGGCATCGATCACTTTCAGGCGGAAATCCGTTCCTGATCCCCAATCATCCAAAGCACCATTTCGACTGGTGTGTCCGTCGTTATCTGTCCAGTCATGCCAGATGCCCTTGTAAGTAGTTCCCTGGTAAATCTCAGCGTAAATCGAATCTCCGGCTGCATTAGTCCAATCACAATAAGTATCTGTTTGAAACTCCATCCAGATCGTAGAAGATTCAGGATAGAGAATTTCTATTTGACCGGTAAGAACTTCGATCGTGAAGTATGAACTCCAGCCAAAATTATCATCCGAATCGATTACTTTCAGTCTGAAATCCGTTCCTGCTCCCCAATCATCCAAAGCACCATTTCTGCTGGTGTGTCCGTCGTTATCTGTCCAGTCATGCCAGATGCCTTTGTAAGTAGTTCCCTGGTAAATCTCAGCGTAAATCGAATCTCCGGTAGCATCGGTCCAGTCACAATAAGTGTTTACTTGAAATTCCTGCCAGGCGGTGGAGGCATCGGGATAGGTAATGATGATCGTGCTCTGAGCGGAAGTTTCAATCGCGAAATATTCGCTCCAGCCGAAGTTATCTTTTTCATCGATCACTTTCAGCCTGTAATCATATCCCGTTCCCCAGTTTCCCAGGGCAGCAGTTCTGATGCAGCTTCCGTCATTATCGGTTTCTTCCTGGTAAATGCCCAAATAAGCTTCACCTTTGTAGATCTCGATGTAAACAGTTGCACCTTTGGCATTATTCCAGTTGCAGGATGTGTTCGCCTGATATTCCACCCACACGGTTTCCGCATCCGGATTCGTCACGTTGATGATCTCTTTATTTTCCTCTTCGGTAGGTGAACTGCAACCGAAGAACAGAATCGAGAATAGCATCAAAAATATAATCATTGCCTTCATTCATTCTCCTCTATGTTTTTTCAAAAAAGGCTTCTTCATATTTCATAATTTACTAATATAATACAAGTTATATTCTGCAAAATCATCCTGACTACCTCCTAACCGACAGCACAAAGTTAACTTCTTCTCAGTCACATAATTAGCATAGTTATTAAATTTATTAATTTAGCACTCACATTATCCGCCTCATCCCCAATGAAATATTCAGCAAGCTGAATTTCACGGGGTAAACCGACTTCGCTTCGCTCAGCCACCTT
>JAUSOT010000127.1 GCA_030656075.1 Candidatus Cloacimonadales bacterium | reverse complement strand
TCTGCTGCGTATTTGTATAAAATCAAATATCCAATTTATCTCGTCTTTTTTGGATTAGTTGTACTCACAATCGCTTCGCTGGTTAATTTCCACATTGTGTTTGGTTGGAATTCGTTCATCATCAAAACCATCGTCTTTGGCTCTATTCTTGGAATGCTGTTCATCATGATGAGGAAAGACCCAAAAATTCAAAATCTGATCAAAATATTTAAAAATCAAAAGAGCGAAAATGAAATTTAAAATTGAGAATTCGGAAATCGAAATTATCTTTACGAATGACTTGTCTCCCGAGTTCAAGAAGAAAGTTAATCAAGTCTATGTAATCGATGCGAAAGTATTTGAATTGTATAAAGAATTATTCGGGCATATCAAAGATCAATCCCGAATCTATCTTTTTACAGCAAGCGAACAAACCAAAAATCTCGATTCTCTTCGGGAAATTTACAAATTTCTGAAGAATAAAAATGTGAACCGATCCAGTCGGATTTTTGGTGTCGGCGGTGGTGTGACTACCGATATTACAGGATTCGCAGCAGCAACATACAAACGGGGCTGCCGGTTAGCGCTGGTTCCCACAACGCTTTTGGGAATGGTGGATGCTTCCATCGGCGGAAAAACCGGCATCAATTTGGAAAATATCAAGAACGGAATCGGCAGTTTTTATCCGGCCGAGAAAGTAATCATCAATTCCGATTTTCTGAAAACCCAAACTGAACCGGATTTCAAAGACGGTTTTGTGGAAATTGTCAAAATGTCGTTTCTAGAAAATTCGAAATTATTAGAGATGCTTCAAAAAAAGGCTAATATAGAAGAAATCATCAAAGAAGCGATCCGAACCAAAATGGAACTTTGCCAGGATGATCTGCAGGATAAAAATTCCCGGAGATTGCTGAATCTGGGACATACATTCGGACATGTCCTGGAATCTGTTTCGAATTATCGGATTTCGCACGGAACTGCTGTCTCCATCGGTATTCGGGCTGCTGCTAAGTTCAGTTTAAAAAAAGATTTTATTACCGCAGAACTGTACGATCAAATTGCAGAAAAACTGGATGAATTTGAATTTCTTGTCTCTTTTTCTGAAAAATATCTTCCTGTGCTTTTAGAAAAAGGGGAAGCGATCCTGAAACAGGATAAAAAAGCGGACGACAAGATCAACCTGATTCTGTTTAAAGGATTGCAGGAACTGTTTGTTTATAAAACTGAAAACAGCAGTGAAGTTTTAAATGTATTAAGAGAGTTTGCCGATGCTGAAGCATAAATACTCCAAGAAACAGAACCTGAGATATTTTCTGTCATTTCCGGCAAGTCTGTTTCAATTATTTGTTGCTGAATCCAAAAGAAAAAACGGCATCAGCGTGATGGTGCGGGTGCGGGATGAAGAGGATTGGATTGCCGGATCGCTGCTTTCGTTGAACGAATTTGCCGATGAAGTGGTGGTGGTGAACAATAATTCGGCAGATCACACTCTCGACGAGATAGAGAAAGTGAAAAAACAACTGAAATATAAATTGATCGTTGAGAATGAAACTTCTGACGACATCTGCCAGGTCAGCAATCGAGCGCTTTCTCTCACTTCCTGCCGCTGGATTTTCCGCTGGGATTCCGATTTTATCGCCTATACTTCCGGTGAACGGAATATCAAAAATCTACGTGAATTTCTGTTAGCTTTGAATCCGAAAAAATACTATTTGATTTATCCGCTTACTGTCAGTTTTGCCGGTGATATTTTCCATGTGAAAACAGGGAAGGAAACAAACTCGGAAGGTTACATACATATCTGGCATCGCTGTTTGAAATATGTAAAAAAAGGTAAATTCGAAATCCTGAAGGTACCTTTCTACTTCAAGATCAAGAGATTGAAAGAAATTTATTTTGTTCATATCGGCAGTGCCAAACCGCTCCATAAGTTATTGTATCGTTTCTTTTGGCTTTTCTGGTTAAAAAATATTGTAGATTTCCCAACGATCGATGATTTTATCGCTCATATTTCTCATGAAAAATGGCATGACCTGGAACCGGGAAAAATCGCTGTTGCTAAATTCAAAGAACTAATCCTGCCGCTGCGAAAATTTGAGAAAAGCGAATTCGGCGATTATCCTGGGATGATGATGAAAGCTGTGAAAAAACCAAAATTTACAATTATTTACAAAGATGGAAAGCCGTTCTCACGCTCCGATTTTGTTGAATTCGATTAATCCATAAACTCGTATTTCGCCTTATTCTGCTTCACCCACACCCACACTACGAAAGCCCAATCGATGAGATAATGAATGTTTTCAGGTTTGGAAAGTATGTCGCCGGATTTTTGAAAATACAACCTGATTTGATCTTCAGAAACCTTCTTTTTATAAACTTTCAGAAGGTTTGCTTTTGAAAAAATAAAACTGAATTTTCCCTTTTGAACT
>JAUSOT010000093.1 GCA_030656075.1 Candidatus Cloacimonadales bacterium | reverse complement strand
GCAGATGAGTTATTGAAAAAGGTGAAAGGAGTATAGATTATGATTCGTTTAAGAAAGGATACAAGATTTTTTATTATTTTTATTGTTTTTATTATTTCCGTTTATTTTGGTTACAAAAGTTCACACATTATGCAGATATTTCTGCCGAAGCAGGTGAAAATAGACACAAAAGAAGCCAATAAAATATTTGAAGCAGCCGATAATCAGCGGAAAGTGGCTCTTGAATATAATGAAGCTGCTCAAACGCGCAGTATGATCAATGAGCTGGTCTTTCAAGATGAGATATCAACCAAATATTCCGATTCAAAAATGAATTACCAGATTTTTATCATCGAAATTCCGCATGAAAAGCTGGAAACGGAAATCAACAAATTAAGGCAATTGGAGGGGCTGGTTGCCGAGCACATCAAAACAGACGGCGAAATGAAGCTGGATACAAACGTGAAGGAAAACCTGGAAAATCATAAAATAACCAAAAAGAGACTTCAGGAACTGATTGCCAAAACATCTTCTCCGCAAAGCCTGGATAAATTCCAATCCGATCTCGAGCGTACGCAGGTTAAAATAGATAGCTTGGATAATTTTGTCTCCAGGCAGGAACACTTGATGAATTATGATCTAATGTATATCAAGTCGATTAACAGTTCCGGTGCGGGTCTTTCTGCGCGGATGGTTATTTGGAATTTTGTGAAAAGAACTTTTGGCTCGATGTTGTTTCTTGTTGCCTGTCTTATAGCGTTCTACTATATAATGGTTTTATTCACTTACTTAATGAACGTCATGGGAATAAAATCCAGCCGGGGAGGCAGAGGATCGTCTAATTACAATTATAATTATAATAAACGTTCCTACGGGCGCAAAGTAAAACGCATCTACAAAAATGCAGACGGCACAAGAGTAGAGAAAAAAGATACAGAATAGAAAAGGAGGTTTTTTATGGTTCCTTGGATGATCTGGGTGGCAATCGGGATAATCTGCCTGATTATCGAAATATTCACTCCCGGTTTTCTGTTTATGAGTTTTGGCATTGGAGCGATCATCACAGGCGTTCTCGTCTGGATGACGGATGTAAGTATTCCATTACAAATCTTAATTTTTGCCATAATAACATTCATTGTTTTCCTCTTCACCAGGAAAATAAGTAAAAGATTGATCTCAGATGAATCCGTTCCAACCAATGTGGATGCCTTAAAAGGAAAGCAGGGAACAGTTGTGAAGGAAATACCGGTCGATGGTCGCGGTTATGTGAAAGTTGGTGGCGAGGAATGGTCGGCAATTTCGAGTAAAAATGAAAAAATTAAGATCGGAAAAAAAGTGATAATCCAAAAAATTGAAGGCAACAAACTGATCGTTGCCGAAGCAGATAAAAAGGAGGAATAATGACAGTTTTAATCATCATACTGGCT
>JAUSOT010000075.1 GCA_030656075.1 Candidatus Cloacimonadales bacterium | reverse complement strand
GTATCAATCCCATCTCAAATTCGAAACCAAGAACATCAACTCTGGTAATTGTATTTTCAACGCATTCTTCCAGAATATCTTGAATGATGGATTTTGTGACAGGAAAGTCTATCGGACCAACATACACTAATCTATCACCTTTTTGACCGTGAAGAGTTTTGAAACCTGAAATTCTTTTTGCTTTATAGCCTTGCAGAATTAAGGAAAGATATTGCTCGTGTTTGATTTCAAGCTGTTTCTGCTGATCTTCCTCTGAAAGATTTGTATTTACATCGAGGAAGAAACGGCGTTCGTATTTTCCAAGATTTAGAATTTCAAAGGAACGGAAATCCTTTCCTTCTTCTTTTAATTCTCTTTGCACTTTTATCATTCTTTTACGTGTGGTGTGAATGGCAAACCTGCCCAGATCTGCAACAATCCATTTACGACCAAGTTTCTCTGCAACTGCCGCTGTTGTGCCGGAACCACAGAAAAAATCGCAGACAATATCACCTTCATTTGAACTTGCTTTGATAATTCTCTCAAGTACTTCTTCGTGCTTTTGTGTAGGATAGCCAACTTTCTTATCACCTCTTAAAGCAGGAACTTCAATGAAATTATCAGGTTTGTATTCAGTAACCTCGAAATAAACGATTTCACCGTTTTCATTTCTTAGTCGTTCAGCTTTTCCAGTTTCAGAATTCCAAATATGTTTACTTGCTGTACGATACTTTTCTAGGTCTTTTATTGGTTCATAAATCTCATTCCATATATGATTGTTTTTCTTTTTTGCAAAATACCAAATAGTTTCAGTGTTTTGGTGAAATTTTTTAGATTTAGCTTTCAAGCCAACAGCTGTATAATGAACGATAATTTCATTTTGAAAGTTAAACTCTCCAAATACATTATCTAGTAATAACTTAATGTATGATGTTACCCTCCAATCGCAATGCACATAAATGGAGCCGTCTTCAGCCAGCAGTTCGTGCATCAGTTTCAGGCGTTCATACATCATGGAAAGGTAAGATGAAATTCCTCTACCCCAAGTATCGCGGTAAGCAATTTCTTCGAGAACAGTTTGTTTTTTGGTTACATCATCATTTCCTATCTTTACATCAAAGCCAAAATCTGCACCAACCGCAAAAGGTGGATCGATGTAAATTAGTTTAATTCCACCTTGATCTTCAATTTCTTTTCGTAGTGGACCGTTTGCCAGCGAAGAAAGAATGAGTTTATTGTCTCCCCAGATAAGTTTATTCGTCCAACCTTTGAGTTGTCTTCCGCGTACGTCCATTTCAAAGAAATCAAAGGCAGCTTCTTTGTTTTTATATGTTTCTTTGCGTGGTTCATCGATATTTTCAATGGAATGAAAAGGCAGAACAACATTAGAAACTTCTTCGTTTCTGCCGTTCCAGAAAAGAAAAACATCTTCATCGTCTTTGGCCAGTTTATACAGATATTCTTTGGGAATGGTTTTGCCTTCTTTGATGCTGTTTATCACGATTTCTTTTTCTTTTTCGTTCAACAGGTTTTTATCCTGGGTCATGTTAGCTCCTTTTTAAACTTCCGAAGTTTTTAAAACTTCGGAAGTTGTACATATTTCCACAAATTTACCAGTTCTGAAGAGGCTGGAAAATTTTTCAAGCCCAGCCATTGGGCATGTTTTCAGCATCATGCACAAAATATGCCCTAATTTGTGCGTGATGGTTTTTTCCTGCCCAGCCATTGGGCATGTTTTTAACTTCATGCACAAAAACACATACATTTTGTGCACACAAAATCATGACCTCGCCACAATTTCAAATAAACGTTTATTTAAATATAAAATCTCTTTTCCCTCAGGTTGAATCTCAAGAATTTTCATATCGACTAATTTATTCAGATATTTACTGGCAGTATTTCTGGAAGCGATCTTCTGCTCTACCAGAATTTTATTTTTACAATAGATTTGAGAAAAGAGGATTTCGATCAATTCACGAGAATAGATCTCTTTTGCTTCGCTTTGAATCTTGTTTTTCACTTCGATGAAAAGTTCATAGATTGCATTCACTTTTCTTAAGGTGAATAATGAAGTTCTATAAACTGCTTCCAGGTTGAAGAGTATCCAATCCTGCCAATTCTGTTTTTCAGTAACTCCATTAAGCAATTTATAATATTCGTTTTTAAATTCCAAAATATGTTTGGAGATGTATAATACAGGCAGATCAATAAGATTCTTGTTAGTGAGAAAAATCACATTCATTATTCTTCCTGTTCTGCCATTTCCATCACTGAATGGATGTATTGCTTCAAATTGATAATGCAGAATTGCCATCTTAACTAATGGATCAATCTCATCATTTTCATGATAAAATTTTATCCAATTGTCCAGTTTTTGGCTTAGGATATCCGGCTGGGGAGGAGTATAAATAATCTCGTAGGCATTTCCAACATAAACTTGATTTGTGCGAATAGATTCTTTTTTTTGAGTCAATGTTCGAAAAATTTCTATAATCCAATTCAAATCAGTTTTGGATTCAGATTGAAAAGCAGACCAGAGAGCCTGTCTATAATGGAGTACTTCTTTTGTGGCGGGATCAATATTTACATCGTTTGCTGTAAAAGCCCGATACATTTTATCTGATGTTGTGAGGACATTCTCAATTTCGGAACTGGCTTTTGCTTCCTGCAAAACCAGGGTGTTAATCAGCATTTCCGGATTGGGAATAATTGGCAATCTACCTTTTAATTCAGCTAAGGCAGCTCGGGCATCTTTCAATTTTTTATAAATTTCAACCGACTCATAAAATGATTCATTGGGAGGTAAGAGCGGCAACTCATCATAGGGTATCCTTGCGTTAGCCATTTTTCTACTCCTTATTTAAATCAAGACTTTTGGATTAAACTAAATAGTTCAACAATATCTGCAAAATTCTTAATATCTTTTTTGAATTTGTCCCAATCCTTCTGTTTTACATACAAAGGATAGTATTTGTATTTTGTTTTGTATTTATTCACATCTTTACACCAAATCTTGAGACGGTTTATTTTTCTTATATCTTCAAGGTCTTCTCTACCTTTTGTCTCGATCACATAAATGGTTTTATCATCTTTCTTCACTACAAAATCGGGATAATAATTACTGATATTTCCCTCTTCATTTTGATATTCAATCTTAAAATTAATTCTGAGAATGTTCTTTATAAAAGAAATTATGTCATTGCATTCATCGAGAAAAGCGGCAAATTCAAGCTCAAATTTGGAATCACCCACAATTTTATTCAGAATGGATTTTTTGGGTGTAAGATAATCCTGATTATTGTAAATGGATGGTTTTACTTTGCGAAGCTTTATATAATTTTTCACTTCAGCAGAACCGGCATCTGAAATTGTCAGTTTGGAAATGGCATCTTTGAAAGCTGAGAAAATTATTTTTTTGGGAGAAGGCTCGGAAAGATTTCGCATGATGTTCTTATCTTTCAAATCTACAATTTCCGTGAATAAATTCAGTCTTATAAAATCTCTAACCTTTGGATAAAGAACCTCGAAACCACTGAATAAACGGCTGTCTTTGAGGATGGAATTTGTGAAGAAAGAGATTACATTTCTGAAATCAATATCAGAATTTACAAAATCTATTTTATGAGAAAATTCACCATCCAGATTTGTGAATATGATCTCTCGTAATTCTTCTTCTTTGAATTTCCAGACATTCACTTTCTTATTTTGAAATTCATTAATATTTATCAATTCCAGTTTTTTGTATTCGCGATAAATCCTCGGTGTAAGAACCGGAATGGGAATATCCAATTTTTCCATATCTTTTTCTGGATTGTCTTTGTCGGGTTCAATTATCAGAGATTGTTTTGGTTTGTAATTGCTTCCCATCGGGCGATAACCAAGTTCGACACCTTCAACTTTGATAGATTCCACAAATTCGACAAAGGCATCCGTGCCGATAACAGCGAGTTCTTCAGTTACATCCAGCGGAAACATTTTTCTGAGACCACGACCAATAGTTTGTTCGGGTAGAATTTTGCTGGAATCTGAATATGGGCGTAAACCTACCACCGTTGTAACGTTTTTCACATCCCAGCCTTCGCGCAGCATGAGAACAGAAACGATGGCTTTAAATGGGCTTGTATCGGAATCAACTTCATCTGCGGCTTTTCTTAATATATCAAGTTCCTCTTTAGATTTTTTAGAAGTTGTGCTTTCTGATATTTCACCACTTTTATTTGTGTGAATAACCAGAACTGACTTTTTGAAAATCGGAAAATTTTGTTCAAGATATTCTGCAACTTTATCACTTTGCTCGGTTTTAGTGGTCATAATGAAAAGAAGCGGAGTTTTGATCTTCTTGAAATGATCATACTGCTTTTTCCATTCGACAACGCCGAGATTAATATAATCTTCATATCGCTCTATAAAATCATCAGATTCTTTTTCTTTAAGTTTTGCCCGTGAAGCTAAATCGGGAAGAACCAGACTTTTTACTACATTTTGTTTAATCGCTTCAACCAAAGGATAATCGCAAATTGTTTGAACAAAAATCTCACCTTTTCGATTTTTAGGTGTTGCTGTGAAATCAACTTGCAACGATAAACCATTATTTTTTTGAAGCAAAGTATTATGAATATCTTCGATGTTTTTGAACCAGGCCAGGCTTTCATCATGAATATGGTGTGCTTCATCATTAATTATCAAAATATCTTTGATCTTATCACTTCGGAGAATTTTACCAAGATCGGTTCCTTTGTCTTTATCAGCATCAGGGCTTGGTTTATTTCCCAGAAAGTAATCTGAAACATCGTTATCTTCGAAGCTTGATTCTGTCTTGGAAGATAGAAAAACGCGATGGATATTTGTTAAAAATAAATTCCCGGTCGGTGAAATGGCTTTCACTTCATCTTGAATGTGAACAGTTATTTGAAAATCGGATTTCCAGTTTTTATCAGCAAAACCATCTTCCGGAATTATCGGATCTTCATTAAAAATCTTTAGACCTTCAAAATCTCTTTTGAGACGATTCAGAACGATAATATTGGGTGCAATTAGCAGAATGTTTTTGGAAAGTTTTGATTCCGTTTCGTAGAGTTTATTGAAATATGACCACGCAGTAACCAGGCTGGCAACTTTGGTTTTACCTGAACCTGTTGCCATTTTAATAACATAACGAGTCCAGTTTTCGTAAAACATATTTCCGCTAATTCTACCGGAAGAATCAAACCGCATTAAATTAAATTTGTCATGTGCTTCAACAACTTCGAAAAGATAGATAATAGATTCCATAGCTTCACGTTGTGAGAAATAATATTGAAATTGAATTTCTTCATCATCGATTATGTTTCTGTGTTCAGTTTGAAACCAATATTTTAAAAGCTGTTTTGACGTTTCTGTTGCACCTTCATAGTTTTTTAATTCTCGCCAATCGTAAACCGCTTCACGGATTTTATGAACTAACGGTGGAATTAATTGAGAATAGGCAAATTCTCTAAAATCCCTACCGGAAGGAACCCATCTGGTATCCGGCGGCATTATTGAAAACGGATCAATTTTTTTTATTTTTTCTAACATAAAATATCCTTGGAAGATTTATTTATTAGCTTCACTGTAAGTCAATAACCTTTTGCATTTATAAACTGTGATTTATCAAAGGGCTTTTCAAAAGTCTCTTTAATAAGATATATTGCCTGTTGTTCGTTCATAGTATTATTCTGGCTATTTTGATTTTTAAGTGGGTTAGCATACTAATTTTTCTTAAAAGCAAGTTTTGAAAAAAGACCATTCTTCGATTAGGATTAATTTCTTTCTAATCCTGAAAGGATTAAATGTTAATAACAATAGATGAAATCTATGGAAAATTGATCCGGTGAACATTGCAACCCGACCACTCTCGAGTGGTCGGGTTGTGACTGTCATTATAAGTTCTTCCCACAAGATTCTCTTATGGTTATTAAAATTCAACTCTTTCAGAGTTCTATCCTGTAAAATTATTAATTTAAATTTCATGATAACTTGTTGGTAAGTTTGGTTTTTTAAGCGCCTATATACATTTTAAAATCCGAATATCGATATTGCCTGCCCCGTAGGGAGCTTGCGACTGTTCGGGGGATATTATTCTTACCTTACCCATTCAATTCTTCAAAGAGCCATTATTCTTCTATTAATTTTTTATTTTTCGGATATTCTAAATAATTCTGTTTTGAGACTACTTTCTTACCGCTCTTCTTCTCCAGGTCTTTACGGGCTTTGCCTGCGACATCACCACCATCTTTTGCAGCTTTTTTTAATTTGGGAAATTCTTTAGCATTTCTGCTTCTCGTGATTTCTGTTGTAGCAGCTTCACCCAGCATTGAGAAGATCAGTTCCAGGTCATTCATATGGTCACGCAGGTTTTCCCATTCTAATCCTTTCAGGTTTTTATATTCGGAAGGAGTAAGTCCAAAAGCAGCTTTGGAAATTTCAGAAGTGAGAATTGCATATTCTCTTTGTTCTTTAATTCCTCTTTTATCCCATTCATCAGTAAGTTCTTCCCTGATGGCAATACCTCTCATCCTCTTCTCGATCCAATTTTCCGAATAACCTTTTGCTTTATAAAGAGCTTTAGTTCTTTTTGTTGCTAATTCCGGGTTTTCAATTTCTTGAACTCGTTCATAACCGACATGAGCCAGCCAGCGTTTGAAAGGTTCTGCTTTTGGTGATGGTATGGATTGGATGATACGGAAAATACCTTCAGTATTGGCACAATTCAGCTTTTGGATACCACCTTTTGTATCTATCTCAAGGGGGGTGACAAATTGTCCCCATCCTTTAGCAAGTTCCTCATCACGATGTCGCATTTTTTTTATATAGTCTTTTACATTAACAGAGTCTGTTAATGCAAAAACAACATCTTCAACAACAAACCACCATTCATTATTAAATATTCTTTTTCTGATTTCTTTTGTTTTAAAAACAGCGATTTTCGTTTCCATAATTATTCTCCTGTGAAAAATTCTGATAATATAACTTCCCTGGGACCGGAAGTTGAAGCAGATGATTCGGCAATATGTTCTTTAAGAAGTTCATCCGGGATATTTTTCTGTAAGACAGCCAGAAATTTTAAGATACCTTCTTCGACTTCAAATGAATCTATTGAAGAACCAATCTCGCTTTCTACTCTTTTTGAATATAAATCTTTTACTTCCGAATGAGAGAATTGTATTTGTAGCTGTCTTGATTTTTCAATGAATTCAACAGTTTTTTTATCAGTTGAGATTCCAATAAGAATTCTAATTTTTTCTGTTTTTTCTAAGGATTTATATAATGCATAAAAACCACTGGTATAGAAATAACCAACAAGGACATCAAAAAAACGAGTAGTCATTAAATTACTTTTAAACCGATCTAATAATGTATGACCGGGTTCATTTGTGAAGAATGTTAAATCACTCATTCAATATACTCCATAATAGAATTATAAAACTTTATGCATATAACTCCAAAACCGTAAATATTTTTTTTATTAACACAGATATTAGTCAACTAAAAACCAAATATTAAAGGGTGACCTAAAGTCAAACAATTAGGTTATACATTTTTACTTCTTTTTCCTGTAACACTTCTATCCACATCATCCTTATTTAATGTCTCCGCCGTTCTCCCAGCAGTACAATATCACGCAGTGCTTCTGGATTTTTGGCGGAAAGCCATTTCTTTTCAAAATTTGAATTCTGCACAATCTGAGCAATAGCAGCCAACGCTTGAAGGTGGAAATTTCGTTCATCTCTGGAGCCGGCGATCACAAACACGATCTGAACTTTGGGAGCTTCTGCAGAAAAATAAATGCCTTCCTTACAACGAGCTAACAGAATATTGAATTTCTTTTCACCTTCAATGATAATATGCGGGATAGCCATGTTTTCAGTGAGCACAGTTGAACTTTCGTTTTCCCTATCCATTAGCTGTTTAAAAAAACTATCACAACTTGTCTCGAAGTAATCAAAGATATTTTCCGATACTATATGGAAAAATTCTTCTTTATCAATTATCTTCTGAATATCCAGAATTTCGGCATTTTCAATAATCTGATCAAAGCGATCCTCGAGAATTTCATCACGTTCACGAATGATTTCTTTTAATTCCGTGTCTATTGATGTCGTGTCGAGATCTTTTGCTTTAATTCGCTTCACTAGTTGCACCAAAGCCGATTCACGATTTGTTCTGATACGGCCGTAAAACAGAAACCAAACAATACTCAGGAAAATAAAACTGGCAGTAATAACAAGCGTTAATGTACCCATTTCTATGATGATGAAACTATAAGAAATAATCGCAAAAATCTGTAGCCAGGGATAAAGCGGAGATTTGAATTTCGGACGATAATTCTGAATACCGCTTTCCCGCATGATGATTACTGATATATTCACAAACAGAAACAACAGCAGCATCATTGTTGATGCTGTTTTTACCAGGGTTTCCAAAGGAAGAAAGATGACAACACCAATAAACAAACTGGTGAAGATAATTGAATTGATCGGAGTTCTGAATTTTTTGTTGACTTTAGCAAATGCAGCAGGAATTAATTGGTCTTGACTCATCGCCATGGGATTTCTTGAAGCAGCCATTATACCGGCATTGGCAGTAGAAAAGAAAGCTAATAATGCAGCAAATGAAAGGAGAAAAGTTCCAGCCGTACCCATCATCAACTGTGCTCCATCACTGATCGGAGTAAGTGAATACCCATTTATGCCATTCGAAAGTAATTTATCACCTAAAATACCAACCGTTACAAAAACAACCAGAAAGTATAAAAGAGTTACTGCCACAAAAGCCGTAATCATTCCCAAAGGAATATTACGAGATGGATCTTTTACTTCTTCTGCCACGCTTGCAATTTTAGTAAGCCCTCCGAAAGAAATAAAGATCATACCTGCCGTCATGAATAAAGTTTTTATATTACCCGTCATAAAAACATCAAAATTATTATTATCAATATATGGAATACCTTTAATTATGTAAAAAATCAAAATCAAAAAGAGGAAAACAACCATCAAAACTTGCATTCTACCGGCATGCTTTGTTCCGAAGATATTTAAAATTGTAAAGAATATACAAAAAGCAGTAGCTATCAATTTGATTTGTAACATTGTAATATCCGGATAAATCAGGGATGCAAAAGCTCCGATTCCAACCAGTGCAAAAGCACTTTTTAATGCTAAGGAAAACCAGGATGAAAACCCAGCTAAAGTGCCAAAATTTGCTCCTAAACTACGGAAGATGAAAAAATAAGCTCCTCCAGCTTTGGGCATTGCAGTAGATAATTCAGATTGACTGAGCATGCTGGGAATAACCAAGATGCCGGCCAGAAGATAAGCAACCACAATTGCCGGACCGGATTTGTAATACGCCAATCCAGGTAAAATGAAAAGACCCGAACTGATCATGGCGCCAGCTGCAATACTGAATACGTCAAATAGCTTGAGTTCTCTTTTTAAACCTGGCATACCAACTCCGTTAAAAAATGTATATCGAAATGAAGACTTTTTCAAATTTAAAAAACTTTATTCTTTCCTTCCGCTTTTGCTTTGTACAAGGAATCATCTGCGTTTTTGATGCAATCGTGCAAACTGAGACCTTTATTGAATTCAGCTACACCGAAAGACATGGAAAGAGAAATGTGATCCTCTTTATACTGGAAATCATGCGTTGCAACTTTTTCCCGGATATTATCAGCCAGGATACGACCACCTTCAAATTTAGTATTAGGAAGTAACATTAAAAATTCATCGCCGCCCCATCTGCCAACATAATCCTGTTTACGAAGAGATTTGGTTATCAGATTACCGATTTCTTTCAATACAAAATCACCGGCATTATGACCATAGTTATCATTGATAAATTTGTAATCATCCACATCGCAGATGATAATCGAAAAAATCTCTTTATTACGTTCATTCCTGAATATCTCATGATTGATATTTTCCAGCAAGGCACGACGATTCGACAGGGTTGTAAGTGGATCGGTGCGAGACAGGATCTCCAGCTTTCGATAAGCTTCCGCCAGCTTAATTTCCGCAGCTTTTCGTTCGCGGATGTTTCGCATGGAAGCCAACAAAGCAGTTTTCCCCGACCACGGGATCAGGGAGAAAATAATTTCAACGGGAATCAGCTCTCCGTTGCTGCTCTTGAATTGACGAATAACGACTCCATCCTGAAAAGCAGCATTTGATAAAAATTCTCGGCCGGAAAGCTTTTTCGTTTCTTCCAGAAAAATTTCATCGAATTTTTTATCGTGCAATTGATTTTCATCAATATTAAAAAGTTCAACAACAGCATTATTCACTTTGATCACTTTTCCCGAATCCGGTTCAATAATGACCTGGGCATCGATCGTATGCTGAAATACACCTTCATAATTTTCTAGCTTATCCACAAGAACTCCTAAAATATTAATTCATAAATTAAGAAACTTCACTTCCTTCATTCACTTCTTTTTCTGGAACCAGAATTGTCAACTTTCCTTCATCATGAGCTGCCAAAATCATAGCCTGAGATTCCACTCCCATCACTGTTCTCGGCTGTAAGTTGATCAACATTGGAACCTTTTTACCAATCATTTCTGCCGGTTTATAATACTCCGAAATTCCCGCTACCACACTGCGCTCTTCCCCATTTCCCACATCGACTTTCAACTTCAAAAGTTTCTTTGATTTCGGGATATTGTCGGCTTCCAGAATTTTCACGATCCTGAATTCCAGTTTAGCAAAATCTTCGTAAGAGATCAGTGGTTTGTGTTCCGGTTTGGGAAGTTCCTCATTTCCCTTTTTCAGCATGTCCAACTGCACTTGAATTTCCGAATCTTCGATTTTCCGGAAAAGCGGAGCGATCTCTCCGATCTGGTATTCATCAATCTTTTCATCGATATCATCCCACTGGAATTCAGCTTTTATACTAAGAAGTTGTCGCAGTTTTTTTATTCTTTTGGGAATTACCGGGAAGAAAACCACCGAAACTAAACGCAGCAATTCAGCACAAACGTAAAGTGTTTCTGCTGCTTTTTCCGGTTCGGTTTTCACTGCTTTCCAAGGCTGTGTTTCATCGAAATATTTATTACCTGATCGAGCAATATCGATGCAGAGTTTTGTCACTTTGCGAACTTGATAAGTTTGATAGCAGCTCTTGACCTCTTCAGTAAGATCGTAAGCTTCTTTCAAAACTTTTTTGGAAAGGTCGGATAATTTAACCGGACGTTTGATTGAACCAGCAAAATATTTCTTACTGAAGGCGAAAACCCGGTTAGCCAAGTTTCCCAGGATATTGGCCAGATCGCTGTTTACAGCCAGTTGAAATTCTTTCCAATAGAAATCGCTGTCCTTTGTTTCAGGAGCATTGGAAGCCAGGTAATAGCGCAGATATTCCCCGTCAAAATATTGCAGAAAATCGTTTACCCAAACTGTCCAATTTTTACTTGTGCTCATTTTCCGGCCTTCCAGATTCAAAAATTCGTTGGCTGGAACATCATGCGGAAGAACGTATTTTTTATCCTGTTCCATCAGGAAAGAAGGGAAGAAAATGGTATGGAAAATTATGTTATCCTTTCCAATGAAGTGGATCAATTTTGTTTTAGGGTCTAGCCAGTAATCTTTCCATCTCTCAGGTTGTCCGATTTTTTCAGCCCATTCGATGGTGGAAGAAATGTAACCTATCGGCGCATCGAACCAGACATAAAGCACTTTTCCTTCAGCATTTTCCAGAGGTACCGGCACTCCCCAATCTGTATCGCGAGTTATTGCTCTCTCTAAAAGGCCATCATGCAGGAAGTTATTGATGAAATTCAAAACATTATCTTTCCAGAAAGTTTTGGTGGAAAGCCAGGCTTTCAGTTCGCTTTCAAACTTTGGCAGATTCAAATACCAGTGGCTGGTTTCCTTGATCACAGGTTGGGAGCCGGAAATCTTGCTGACCGGATTTTTCAAAGTCACTGCATCGATCAATTTCCCGCAGGCATCGCATTGATCACCACGTGCTCCGGCAGCTCCGCAGTGCGGACAATCTCCCTCCACGTAACGATCGGCCAGAAAACGTTGTTTTTCTGTATCAAACCACTGCTGGGTAGTTTTTTGAGTTACGAATCCTCTATCATGCAAATTTGTAAAAAACTCCTGAGCCAGCTTTTTATGCGGTTCCCGAGCTGTACCCGAAAAATTATCAAATTCGATTCCCAGTCCATCGAAACTTTCTTTAATGCTTTTATGATAGCGATCTACAATTTCCCTTGGGCTCACACCTTCAGATTCCGCTTTGATGGAAATCGGCGCGCCAAATTCATCCGTGCCGCAAACATAGATCACATCATTTCCCAGTAATTTTTGAAAGCGGACAAAAATGTCAGCCGGTAAATATGCTCCAGCCACATGCCCAATATGAAGCGGTCCATTGGCATACGGCAGAGCGCTTGTTACTAAATATTTTTCTTTGTTCATTTTTTTCCCTCTCTAATTTCATTCTGTTCGTTTCTTTATAAGTAGAGAGTCATCAATAAGATGAAAGCAGATATATTAAAATATTTCTCGGAAACTACTTTCACCTTTTCCTCCAAACTCAAATTACTTTTTTTCAAAATTTCCATTTCCTAATTTTATTTATAAATTATCTGAAATTTTTATATATTTAATGTCAACGAAAAGATTTTCAACCATCATGTATAGAACATCCGAATGTCCGCAGGTCTTCCGATGGTTCTAAATTAAAAGTTATATACTTAACACTCGGAAGAGCTTCTGCGAAACACAATCAGAGCTTTACAGTTTCTCCAAATTCTTTTTTGCATATTCAAAATTCGGATCGATCTTCAGACATTCTTCAAGGAGTTTCTTTGCTTCCGATTTGTTGCCTTCCTCGATGTAAATTGAAGCCAGATTGTTTAAACTCTTTATTTCTTTCGGATTCTGCTCGATGACCTCCTGATACAATCTCTTCGCTTTTTCAATTTCCTTTTCCTGTAAAAGAACAGTTGCATAAAGTCCTTTTGCTTCCAGGAAATCAGGGTCAAGTTCAACGGAATTTAATAAAAATTCTCGTGCTTTCTTGGTATTATTGCTGAACATGTAATACATTCCCCAATAATAATTTATGTCTGAGGAATCCACATAAATAGTTGAATATTTTTTTAGTAATTCAAAAGCATCGGAAAGCTTATTTTTGGAAAGCAGCACTGCAATCTGCTGATTTGCCTGAATTTCTGAATTAACAATCTCCGGTTTTCCAAATACTTTTAGAGCAATGAACCAACTACCATCGATTTCATCTAAAACTATTGTAAGATCATATTTACCATTAAGTTCCAGATGAACTAAAGCACGCTTTTTATCCTGGGAAAGAGCCGATGAAACCAAAAAGAATTCATTAGTTTTTTTAAAAATGTAATTTTCAGAAATTCTTTTCAAATAATTCATTCGGAAATCCTGATCTTCATATTTGGAAGAATCTTTCTGTAATTCAACTGATCTTTCCCATTCCCGGGAAATAATGAAATTTATGAAATTCCGAGAAATATCTTCGTAATTTTCTTTATGATCATTTACTTTAAGATCATTGAGAGAAAGTTTATCTTTTAAATAAGTTAGCGGTACAAGAGAATTGATCTGAAAATTATTCAAAAACTCGATGATCCGCTTCTTCCCCGCTTCTGTTTGAACGATATCTTTGGGAATGTCACCGTTGAAAACAACTTGCGGCAACGCAATCCAGCGATCGATCTGCTTCTTCAATAATTCAGTGTATTCCAACATGGAATCTGCTTTCGTCTTCAATTGTAGATTCTCAGATTCCACAACCGCATAAGCACATTCTTCCGGGCATCTGCGATCAACCCGCATATCATTGCAATCCTGCCAGCAGATATCTTTGCCAATCCTGAGACACAATCTGTAACCTTTATGTTTTTTGCAAATTCCACACTTTCCGGATATAAAAAAACTCAAATTTCAACTCCTAAATTGATTTTTATAAACTTTTTTCACAGTTTATAACTCATTGATAAAATATAAATTATCATCACTAAATAATCTCGACGATCTTCTTCTAAATCATGGAACTAACTTAATTATTAAACTTTATTTTCTAATACCTGGTTTATCCACCTCATCCCCAATGAAATATTCAGCAAGCTGAATTTCACGGGGTAAACCGACTTCGCTTCGCTCAGCCACCTTCTCCAAAGGAGAAGGAAATGAAACTTCCAATTGTCTAAACCCACTATTTTCCCTCTCCTTTGGGGAGG
>JAUSOT010000058.1 GCA_030656075.1 Candidatus Cloacimonadales bacterium | reverse complement strand
CAGGCGATCAATTCATTTTTCTGACTTTCATTTCCCCGGAAATGAATCAGCAGATCGATATCGCTGGCGGGTCCGGCATTGGCATTTTTCACGCTGCCAAAAACATAGAGGTTTTCCACGCCGAATTTTTTAGCATCGATGTTGGCTGCCAGGAAATCGCAAATCTGCATGCGCCAATACCAGTAATTCTCAGCTTTGCTTCCGGTAATTTCTACCGGAGCGGAATAGATATTTTTTTCCTTGCCGGATGTGCCAATGAATCCAATAGCCTCATCCAGATCAGCATTCATGAAAATTTTCAATACTTTTCCGTCCGTCTCAGCCGGAATATCGATTACTTTCACACAATCCGCGAGGTGAGCATATTCAGGCAAAATTTCTGCCAGTATATTATGAGAGGAATTGAAGAAATGAATATTGAAAAGATTTTCTTTATCGTCAGGGTAAAGCGGAATATAACGGATTTGCGTTTCCACCAGATCCTGGAAAAAGTGCGTTCCAAAAGAAAGATCGGGAACATAATTTCCTTTTTCTCTGGCAATCTCGATCAGCACTGCTGTTTTATTGATGTCTGAGTAAGTTACATTTACACCGAGTTTTATGTCACCTTTGCTGCCCCAGCGTCCGGGTCCTAAAAGGATGAATTTCTTTTTGGGGAGCAGCCAATTGAGTCTTCCCACACATCTGCCTACGCTGCGCAATTCTTCGATGCTGCCGAGTTCGCTGTATTTATCAGGATCAACGTAAACGAGATGGGTGATCTCAGGAATTCTGCCGTTGGAAATGAATTTATGAGCTGTGAAGAGAGTGTCATTTTCAGGAATATCCTGGGGAATTGGCAGCGGTTCATCTAAGCCGGAAAAACTCTGAGGACGGCATTGCAGCAGATAAATATCATCATCTTTCACAGCAAATTCGATATCTACCGGCGTCCCCATTTTTGTTTGCAATACATCGAGAATCACCTTTATCCTCTTAAGGAAGGGAGTGTTATGGATCAAACCATTGAAAGTAGCGATCAGATCATCGTTGGCAAAATCGATATTGAATCCGGCTCTTTCATAAAGAGACCTGTTTTCATAAACTGAAAAGAGCATATTATAGAGGGGAAAATCATCTTTGCATTCTTTCAATAGTATCTCCAAAGGCATCGATTCGAATGTGTTGTTCTCCAGATTGATCAGATCGATGTTTTTGGGACTGTATTTCAGGATTTCTTCAGTTGTAGTATTTACGCGTATTCCAGGTTTTCCCGGTGAAGCCAGCACTGGATAATCATCACTCAAACGATCTACAGCCCTGGTTCCCAAACCAGGAACTAAGCGAACCAAACCATCTTCTCTTTTGATGCGGGATGACCAGCGGAATTCGTTATTGGAAAAAGCAACTCCGGCGCAAGCGGGGAAGAAGTATTTTCCTGTTTTCACTCCAACTACTTCCTGAATGAGGATCGCCATTTCTTCCTTGAAATCTAAGAGACCGCGTTCTTTGCGGTATTCGATGGGATCGGGTCCAACAATGGAAGCATACACTTCGGCAATGGCATCTTCAATGGCATCCAGTTTTTCCTGTTTACTGCCCTGGTTAGCCAGGAAAAGACTTTTATATTTGCCCGAAAAAGACGCTCCATAACTGTCTTCCAGCAGCGATGAACTGCGCACGATTATTGGAATGTCGCCGATCGCTTCGAGGATTTGGGAAAGCCCTTTGGAAATATCCCGCGGGAAATGCGAATTCTTATACATCTGGATGATGTTGCCGTATTCGGTGCGAACCTGTTCTATATCTTTATATTTCTGTTCCACCACTTCTTCCAGGTTATTATAATGTAGAAATTCCAGCATCGCATCTGAAGTGATATACCAGGTTCTTGGTGTTTTTATTTGTTGCTGGAATTCTTCATCCATTTCGCTTCTGAGTATATTACTGGCAAAGAAAATTCCTGTGCTTTTCCCACCCAGTTTTCCATGAGAATTATTTGGATATAGCGTATGCTGCAGTACTTCATGAAAATCATCCAATTCGATATAATTTTTGGCGACATTAATGAATTCGAGTTGGTTGGTAAAAAGTTTCTGGATCATCAGAACTTTCACGTTCATATACGAATAGGGCGAAAGACTTTTCATATCCATTTCTTGATCGTGATAACGGAAGATCGCATCCTGGATGTCGGAAAGCGAAGCATCCTTATTTTCCAGGGTAGTTATCAAATATCTCAATTTATCTTCCTGCATCCACTTGTGAATATTATCCATCATTTCATCAGCTGAAAGATGTTTCTCCGCAATCGAAAAAATCAGATCGCTGGTTGTCAGAGTTTCCCTGAAATCTCGTTTTCTCATGGGAACGTTGATCTCCGTCGATTGTTCAAGGCCGGTTATATTGGCATTGTCTCCAAAGAAAGTATAAATTTCTTTAACTTCCTGGATGCCACGGCGGTAGAGCAGGTTCAGTAGTTTTCGAGCGATTTTTAAAGAAAGGCGCAGATCGGTTTTCTGCAGCATGTTCACAATCACTTTCCAATCGCTGTGAAGGGCAGCAGCAGCTTTTCCATCCGGTTTATCTTTGTAGGAACGCACCACGAGATAGGCGGCTATGAAGCCGGCGATTGTGTTTAAAAGAGAGTATTCTTCTTTCAGAAACGGCTCGCCGGAATAATCGTCAGGCAGCCTGCGATAATAGATCTTGATCTCACCGAAATTTATGTTGTTTTTGAATAAAGGCGATTTCTGATCGTACACCCCTTTGTCGGCAGGATTCAGTTTAAAACTCTCTTCCCGGTAGATAATTTCTGCAAAACACTTTTCCGGAAATTGCCAGCCGTCCGGCAGGATTTTAAGGATTCTGGAAAAAATCTCTGCGAGTGGCGAATCAAAATTCGTCAGGATATATTCAATCTGGTGAATGCAGTTTAGTTCTTTTTGCCTTTCTGCTAAGCTGCTGATCAAATTTTTGGAATTATTATTTTCCGGATTCATGATTTATTTTACTCCATTTCTAAGCATCGACTCGTAAGGAACGACGAGTCGAGGCGCAATGATCTTCTTTTTTTCGAGTCGTCGTCATGCCAGCCACCTTCTCCTATCGTGGAGAAGGACAAAAAGTTATAACTTTATCAGGCATTTCTCCCTCTCCCTTGGAGAGGGCCGGGGTGAGGCAAAAACACTCTATTATTCTCCAATTATTTTCACTAAAACACGCTTTTTTCTCATACCGTCAAATTCCCCGTAAAAGATTTGTTCCCAGGGTCCGAAATCCAATTTTCCATCTGAGACTGCCACGACCACTTCCCTACCCATGATAGTCCGCTTCAGATGCGCATCGGCATTATCTTCAAAGCCATTGTGCTGATATTGGTCGTAAGGTTTCTCAGGAGCCAGTTTTTCCAGCCATTTCTCAAAATCGTGATGCAAGCCGCTCTCGTCGTCATTGATGAAAACACTGGCTGTGATGTGCATAGCATTCACCAGGCACAAACCTTCACGTATACCGCTTTCCTGCAAGCAACGATCTATTTCCGGGGTGATGTTTATAAATTTCCGACGACTGGACGTATTGAACCAAATCTCTTTTCGATATGATATCATATTATCTCCGGGGAAAATTTATTTTTTATTTTCTCGTTGTTCTTCCGATCAGGATTTTTTTAACACCATACTATCAAAATATGAGATCATTTTTTTCTTCAGTTCTTTCTTGATTTCCTTTTCTACGGAACGAACTGCACGTGCTCTTGCTTCCGGATACGAAATGTGACCTTCTCTGCCTTTTGTATCCAGTGTCAAGATCGTATTATCATAAAGATCTGATACCTGTAATTGCAGTTCATAACGGACGAATTTCTCTTCCCGCTGCAAATCCGTATCTTCAAATAAAACCGTTCCGTCCACATACAACAGGTATTCATGGGAAAGCACAAAGCCCAGGTCGTTCATCAATTCTTCCACCAAAATCGTGATCTTCTTGTCTTCATCATTCTTGATCTTCACCTGGAAGCTAATCTGTTTGGCTATGGCTGAGGATTGCTTCATAATGTCGGTGTGATTGTAATTGAGCTGCAGCATTTCCTTGGCAGAGGGGAAAATAATTCCCAACTGATCCAGCAGGATTTCGTTATTGGTGCTGATCGCAGCAGCTGCACCAAGAGCTGCATATTTGAAGAGCAGATCGCTTGATTCATTCGAAAGCTTCTGATAATACTCGATCTTGGCTGCATTTTCGTTGATCTTCTCTTCGTAGATCTGTCCTGTCTTCATCCTGTTTAGATAAGCGATCACGAAGACGCGTCCCATATCGTTGGTGTAGCTGTCGCCAAATTCCAGGTTGATCAGCGTCTGCCCGGATTGAATGTTCACATTTTTGGTCACATCAGATTGATCTTCATATGAAGTCTGACCATTTTTAGTCAATTCTTGATATCTTTGCGTATATGTTTCATCTGTTTTCACGTTGGATTCAAAGATTTTGGAAAGATTCGCAGCAGCCATATTTTCTGCCATACTGCGGCTGTCTGCTTCTCCAATGGCAGATAGATACATATTCTCGGGATATTCGGATTTGGGATTTCCCAGCCATTTAGGAGGATCAACCTTCTTCTTTTTAGCATAAACAGCACAGGAAAGCACCAGCATTGAGACAAGTACAAAGATTATTCCTTTTTTCATAATTTCCTCATTTTTAATTAATGCGATTTTTCAATATTAATCATTTGATAAATAAACAAGTTCATTTTGTTGCCTCATCCGTCTGTACTACAGTGCTGTGGTCAAACACCTTCTCCAGCGGAGAAGGAAAACAGCTTCCAATATTGTTGAATTTCTCCCTCTCCCTTGGAGAGGGCTGGGGTGAGGCTATGATATTCATAATTCCCTCTTGTTATTTATTGTGGATTCATATTGCCTCATCCGTCTCCAAAAGCTTTCGGAGC
>JAUSOT010000049.1 GCA_030656075.1 Candidatus Cloacimonadales bacterium | reverse complement strand
CTATATCACTGATTGTCTGATTGTTGTACTTCTTTGCATGTTCACTGATATCACTGTTCAAGAGTATTAAAGCATTTTTAATTCTTGCTGACCAATGAACTCCTTTACTAATCATTTTCAATAATTCTTCCTGTTCTTCTTGGGTTAAATTTACCACATATTTGATCATTTTTCTTACCTCCATATGTGGTCAAATATATTTTCCCGATACGTCTTGTCAAGCTTGACGTGACACTAGTAGTAGTCCTGCAAATTGCAACAGAACTAATGAGATCATTAAAATTCTTTTCTTCATAACACATCTCCTATTTGTTTTATTTTAAAATATTTTAGCGCCGAAAATCATACCTAAAGATAAGTTATGTAATAGACTATAATCTTCATATGATTTCGTATGAAAATAATAGGAAGATAATTCAATGTCAGTTTCGATTTTCATATAAAAAAAATCCAAGAAATTTATCCTGATTCCGGCTGTAGAATGTGCGAAAGGATAAATCCCTTCTGATATGATTCTTGTGTCATCAAAATACTCCATATCATCATGACGACGAGTACCATAAGAAAAACCTAATCCGAATCCATAATATGGAGATAAAATATTATCCCTAAGGAAGTAATGCACTCCTCGAAAATCATATTTTCTTTCTTCATTAACGTACATACCTTCTCCAAAATCAGGCCATCTGACCCAACAAACACCTAATTGATATTCATTCATAATCCAAAAATTAGTACTATAAGTAATAATAATACTCATCGTTGTTTTAAGATCGGATTTTATAAAAGGATCTACCCTTAGGCTTCCTTCATAGCCTATTTTATCCTCTTTAATTCGATAATGTAAGTCATCTTTTTTTAGGCTTTTCGCTTTAAGGCTTGTGTAAAATCCATATAATCCACCAACTATCATTGATATTTTACACGTTTCCCAACCAACTTGAAAAGCTTCCCCGGATTTTTCAGATGAATCATTGTAAAACTCATAATTCTGAAAATAATTATATGCACCAAAGTAAGAAATTGCCATTCTAACAGTTCCCCAGCGAATTGCAGCTTTTATTGGTTGATTTATTCGATAATCCTTGATTAATGGAACTTTTTCATAAAGTGGTCTTTGAGGTCCGTTAATTTCGTTTTGATCTATAGGTTTCTCTGATGTCAGAAGACTTACTGATATCAATATTATTATTACCATATATTTTTTCATTTATTATTCCTAAACTTAGAAGTAATAAGATATGCCAATTCTAATATTTACCGGATTAAAATTATATTCCTCAATTTCCCTATTACTTAGAATCACAAAAACATCTTCATACATTCCATTAAATTTCATTTTGCTTTTTAGCACTTCATTACTATAGCTCATAGTAATTGAGTATTCCATGTTTATGCTGAAGCTACTGCAAAAAAAATATTCGCATCCCAAAAATGGATAAAATATAGGATTCCATCTTTTTTGAAAATCAGTTGTAATTAAATCTCCATAAGTATATTTTTTTATTTCTTTATGTTCTTGATAATAATACTTACCCATCAAACCAACACCATAATAAAAAAAATAATCGTTCAAAGACATTAAATAATGCTGCAGTTCAAAACCTAAGGAAAAACCATTTTTAAATTTATTCAATTCTGTATCTTCGAGTTTATCTTTATCCCCGCTGAAATTATAAAAAGCATTTAGGCAGACATTATACGCATTATTGTTTCTTAGATGCCTTTTATAGGAGATAAAAATTGATTCATCTATTTTTGTTTCAAAATCTGATAACAAGCTAATCTGTATTGCTTTTCTATTTAAGAATGAAAGAGTTTTAGCTTCAAAAGATAGTGTTGATGTTAATAGTATCAGGATAATTGAAATTTTATATTTCATAGTTTTGCACCCATATTGTTTCAATTCTTATTCTCTGTGCTCTCTGTGTCTCTGTGGCTCTGTGTTGAATAACTAAAACTCGTAACTTACCCTCAATCCAGCTTCGATCAGATCGTAGCTTTTATCCCGTTTCACATCAGAAAATGGTGATCTGGTATTTCGTTCTTCGTATTTCCCGGAAAGCTTCAATCCAACTTTCTTCGCAACTTTGCAGCTAACCGAGGAATCCGCTGAAAATGTATAATCTTCCCGATCAAAATGATATTCATCAACTTCAGCATCATTCCGGAAATAACGCTGTTCGTAATCCATTCCAACTTGAAAATAAAGATAGTTTTTTCCAACTTCATATAGCTTCGGAACTATAAAAGCCAGGCTGTAATGATTTGCTTCATAAGACGCATCTTTAACGACTGAGACGCTGGCTGGATCATCAAACGCCTCTTCCCCATCGGCATTGGATAATTTATATTCGTAGGATAGAATTGTGCGGATATTGCCCTGGGGAGAAATTTCAGCCGTGATCTTGTTATCAAAATTTACAGCATCATATTCGGTGAAGTACCTGTTGTAATAAAGTTGTGAGAAACTGAAACGGTAAGTTAATTCCACCAAGTTGTGTGCTTTCCAGTTCAAACTGGCATTATAATCGTTTTTGCTGTATGTGAAGTCGCGATAGCTTCCGTTGTTTTCCAAAACACTTTTATAGCGGTTCACATAAATTTCGGGATAATAATAATAGCTGATCTGGAAATTGAGCTTACGACTGAGAAACTGCTTGATATCGATACCGAGATAGCCGTCATCCAATAAATCATTCTGCAGATGTTTATTGAATTTGAACATAATTTTATCAATCTGGGTGTGCCCCGCAAACAAGTAATGTTTCATTCCAATTTCCAACTTTTGAGAAAAGATCAGATCATCGGATGTTTCCAGATGGAACTTATTGGTTTCATTTCCAGTCTCGAAACGATCCAGATCGTGATTCGAAAGCTGGAGAACATTATTTGTGTAAATCGTTTCCAATTCTGCATTCGCGAAGAAATCAATTCCTTTGGCAGAAAGAATCGTGGTGATTGCAATTGCTAAAAATATTAATTTGATTTTTTTCATTATTTTTCTAATTCGATCGATGATTTGCTGATATAAAATCGGAAGATAATATCCCGGTTCACAGCGCCGTCTTTGATCTCGATCTTATGAATTCCTTTGCCGAATTTGATGATATTCACATCGCCTGTGGAAGGGATCAGGTTCTCTTCATCTTTGATGATCGATTTATCAGATTTATAAGCTTCTTCCGAAAAGGAAGAGATAACGTCGCCATTATCAATAACCTGAAATTCATATTTCTTTTTATTCACAAAATTACTGTCGAAAACCAATCGGCTGATGATTTTAAGAACTACCGGACCTTCCAAAGTAAGTTCAATTGAACTATTTGTGGCATAATAAGTGTAAGATTTATCATCGATTATTATGGTCTTCTCGGATTTATAAACGTCCGGTGTAAAATGCACATATTCGATGTGCGTATTCGATTGATTGGCAAGATCGGCATTCAATTTCAGCAGGATGGAAGAAGCGGAAATATTGGAAAATTGAAACCGCTGAATATCATTTGTCATGGCAATCTTCAAATTGTTGTAGGCGGAAACTTCTTCTCCGCCGATCCCGCGAGTGTCCTTGCTTGCTTTGATGCTTTTCGCTTCTCTGCGGATTTCAGCGTCCTTTTGCAGGGAATATTCATATTCCGTGCGCTCTTTGGCATCGATGATCACCCTGGTGATGATCTCCAGTGTATCTGCGCCGCTGATCGTAAAATCTACTTTCGCTCCCGATTTCACCAGCACGTAGTTATAAATTTTGCTGTTGATGCGGTTGAAGAGCGGAAATTCTTCCACGCTGCTGTTGAATTTTACCTGTCCAGCCCAGACCAGCCAGCTTATACTGCTCAATAAAAATACAATTATCGTTTTTTTCATTTAAATTTCGAGTTCGTCCTCTTTCAATTTCAATTGTTTATGATCAAAGAAAATCACCGCTAAGATCAGGATGATCAGGATACCCAGAGCTATCGATGCTACAGTTATATTATATCTTTCATTTTTGAACATGTTCCCGGTTCCCGGTTCCGGTAACGGATCGGGAGCCACAGGCAGTTCATAATCTTCTGAAAATTTCGTAATATCCAGCAGGTGAATTATGGGAATTCCCCGATCTGCAAATAGGAACATGGTTCCTTTCAGAGGAATATTTTTCAAAGAAACATATTTATGAAATCCTGGTTTCACCAACCGTCCGTTCACTGAATTACCCAGACTGGACAAACCGCCACCGACATTAATGTAGAGTTTATAATTTGCACCTTTCACAGCTTCATCATATAATTCCATTTTAAGGTTAATGTTCTTTTCCAAACTGCTTTCATTCACCAAAAGGACATTATTTCTTCCGGCTGCTTCGATGATGGCATCTCTGCCCAGCAGATTAAGTCCGCGTCCCAAATCTCTGCCGCCGCCCATGGAAGTGGCATAACTTTTGAAGGGAAATACTCCCTTATCATAGAGCAGAGTTTCGATATCCAGCCAGTTAAAATCGGGATCGGTGGCACCGAACATGGAAGAGCCAACCGATGAAATGATCACAAGATCAAGTTCCATCACTTTGGCTGCACTCATCACTGCGATATTGATGGCGGGAAAAGAACCGGTGCAGCTGAAAGCTACTTTATCGTCTTTCTTCAATTTTGCTTTTTTGAACATATCGACGATCGTTGCAGCAAAATTCGGATTCAAACTGGTTAATTTTGCTGTCAGATTTCCCCGGTCGGTGACGATGAGGGACTGCTTATCTCCGATCAAGGCAGAAAGATTGGGATCGTTCACTTCATCGATGAAAATATCCTGAGCCAATCTGTGTTCTTTGATCACCTGCTCGGCATACTGCATCAATTTGGCCGCTTCCAATTTCTCGGTATAATATTCTTCACTTACAAATACACGTTCTCCATTCACCCAAATGAATAGAGCGAGGGAAATGATCAATAACAGCAACATACTTAAATTTGACTTAGCGCTGGGAATAAACATATCTTCCCTCGATTATTTTATCAGATAACATAATTCTCCTCTATCCGATCAGCTGACCGCTGAAAATAATGATTAATAATAGTCTCACCACAACTGCTGCCACGATCATCACTGCCATAGTTCTGATTATACCCTGCTTCTCCATCGAGTTGGCAATCAAACCGGGAATAATGAAACCGATCACATTGACGGTGTAGTCCGATGAGAGGTTGACAAAAATGCCGTAATAACGGGCTGTCCATCCCAGGATGAAACCCAGAAGCACAGTTATAACCATGCGGCGCCGTCCATAAATGAACATGAATTTACCGAGAATTTTTACAATGATAAAAACCAGGAAACTGATGGAAAGTGTTGCCAGAATGGTTACCGGTTGATGCAGATACATGGCTACATAACCTGCCACAACGATCCCGCCGGCTGCTGCTCCAAATGTTTCCAGGAAAAACAGGCTCATCAAAACGCCTAACCCAATTGCTACTTCAAACATATTCTATCCTCTTTCACCTAATCTCATTCTTTATTTTTTTTTGAAGAAATCTACAATCTTGCCGCCATTACCGTGAATATTGCCAATGCCGATCAGTAATATTTCTTTACCCGAAAGCTTTACAACAGTTTCGACCAGTTCCTCTCCCGTCACCCAGCCGCAGTCTTCCATTTTCTTATTTGGAATATTATATTTTTGCCCATAAGCATAAACACTATTTGTCTGCTGCCCGATCAGATAAACTTTGGTGAATTCCATTTTACCCAGCATTTCCATCAATTGTTTGGAACGGAACATTCGATCTGCCCGGGTGCTGAGAACAATCCCGATAGAATCGATATTCGAATACAGAGCAATGATATGTTTCACCAAAACTTCGGTAGATTCGGGATCATTGGCAGCAAAGGAATGAGAAAAATAAAATTGCTTTCCCTGGTAACTATAGCGGAAAACCTCGGTAGCTCCCACATCCGGAATGGCTCGATACATTTCGTGCAGTGCAGCAAATCTGCCGATCCCGAGATCATCGCAGATCTTCAGCGCCAGGGCGACGTTTTCTTTATGTTCGATGTGACTGAAATGACGCATTTCTTCGTCGGATACGGTATCTGCTTCTGTCCGGATCAGTTGAGTTTTTTCCTTGTCTGCCACCTTTTTCATCAAACGAAACATTTTCTTTTCCGCAGTATAGGCTTTGCCGTTGGGTGGGAATGTATTGCAAAGCGAAAGCGTAACATTTCGGATGCCGGGTCCCATCAGATCGAGATGATCGGGACGGGAATTGGTGATCACGCAAATATCGCTGTTTATGATCTTGTGTTCAGTTACCCATTGGTATTCAGGATTCACAGCCATGCATTCCATCACCAGAATATCCGGTTTTCGTTTGGCGGCAAACCTGATGATCTTGGGCTGCTCTTTGATATTTGCGCCAAAATGCCGTTTGATGGGAGTTTCGCTGCCGTTTTCAAAGATCAGGACGGGAGCCGAACCGGTGGTTTTTGCCAGAACTTTTTTGCCGCCAGCCCGCAGCCCGGCTGCGATCAGGCGCGTGACGCTGGATTTTCCCCTGGTGCCATTCACATGAATGATCATCGGAATTTGCTTGCGATAATACTTATTTCGATAATACTCAAAAATCCCGTAAACGATCAGGATCAGCAATCCAATTATCAAACCGAGCATAGTTTTATTGCACCGTCACAGAACTGCCGGCAATTTCGATTTCAGCAAAATCTTCAATATCTTCACCATCATCATCGATCATCGTCAGGTTGTAGATGAACAGGTCGCTCTCACCGGCAGCTTTGCCTTTGATCGTAAATTCAAATAAAGTTACGTCACCCTCTAACTCATCATTGGAATTCCCCTGCATGAATCCGATGGCCACATTCAACCGGTCGATTTCCTGAACACTCGTGGAAATTACCTCATTTCCCCAGACAGAACCGACGGTGAGAGCATTTTCTGGTAGCTCGACAAAGGAACCATTGAAAACTATTTCCAGGGAAACGGCAAACAAGTCTTTTACATTTTCCACTTTCACCAGATAAGAAATTTCATCACCGACAGCTACGGTCTGCGATGACGGTGAGATTTTGATTTTCAGTGTTTCCTTCTTATTTCCCGTACTTCCGCAGGAAAACATGAGCACGCTCAACAGCATTATTATTATCAGATTAACTGACTTTTTCATCATCTCTCCTATTTTAAAAGTAACATTTTTTTAGTGTCGATAGTCTTGTCATCTTTTTTTAGTCGATAAAAATACAAACCGCTGGAAACCTGTCTGTCAGCTTCATCTCTGCCATTCCAGCTCACGCTGAAATTACCTGTTTCCTTGTATTCGTTCACCAGAGTCTTCACGAGCTGACCCTTGATATTATAAATGTATAATCGAACTTTCCCGGGTTGGCTGATACTGTAAGAAATATTGGTCGTCGGATTGAACGGGTTGGGATAATTCTGATTCAATCTGCTCAAAATTTCCGGTTCGACAATCGTCCAGCCAAACAACCTGGCAATATGATTTTTCAATTCAAGTTCGGTTCCGTTGTTATCCAAGCCGGCATAAAGCTGCGCAAAATTTTCCCGATACGGTTCCAGGTTTCCACCCGGCATCGGCAAATTCATTGTTGCGGAATGGGTCGAATACCAGTTCAGACAAATTCCCAGCACATCGGTAATATTCACTTTCCCATCGCCATTGCAATCGGCAAAAGCAGCGAGCTGAATATCCCAATCCTGCGGATAAAGGCAGCCATTCCAGGAGAATGTGACGTCTTCCCTTTCCGTGCCATGTTTATCCCAGTAAATTCCAATCGGCACAATATCATTGATATCCACCGTTCCGTCATTATTTGTATCTCCCGGCCAGACAAGTGAGCCTTCCGCAAATACGCTGATCATTCCTTCAAAAAAGAGTGAATCGATTCCTACCGGATTTGAAGCGACAAATGTTACATCATAAAACCCCGGTTCATTATAGGTGTGAACAACATCTTTGGCTGTGGAAGTCGTACTGTCGCCAAAATCCCAATAATATCCCATCAGAGAATTATCCGGGACGGAATTATTGGTGAAGACGATCGTGACCGGAACAATGCCGCCATAGGAATCCACTGTGAAAGCGGCAGTCGGTGCATCCAGAGCTAAAACAGTAATAAAATCTTCGTGAACAACTGTGTCCGTTCCGAGAGAATTAGTAGCAGTCAATGTTACGGTGAAATCATCGAATTCGTTGTAGATATGGATCGGATGTAATTCTGTAGAAACAGAAGAGCCATCGCCGAAATCCCATTCGTATGTATTGTAGTAATAGAGCGGTTCCGTTTCATTTTGGAAATGCACTTCAAATGGTGCAACTCCTTCAGTCACCTCTGCCGAAAATTCTGCTACGGGAATAGCTATAGCTATGAATTGCGGCTCATTGGTGGTAAATCGGATCGAAAAATTATTACGCAGTTCTGTGGCGCTGGCAGGATATTGATTGACATAAGTATAAAGTAAGCCGTCATTTTGCGCCTGGTTTTCGATACCAACAGTAGCGTAATTTCCATCAAAATCGATGTTGCTGACTGACTGATAATTGATCTGGATCATTCCATCCCCGGTTTGAGTAGAGTAATTGGCCGGATCAAAGAATATTACTTCAAATTTTTCTATCGAAACATTATCCTGGCGGTTCACACATTCATTCCATTCCACTATAAGCCTGTGATTGGTTTGATCATAATAATTGCAGATACGCATGGGATAATGATCATCATCTGTGCCTGGAATCCAATACCCGATCAGGTCATCCCAGAAGGGATTGATCGTGCCATAGGGACCAAGGACGGAAGGAATCGTCCAGTTGTTGAAATCCGTCAGCCAGGTGGTAACCAAAGATATCCAGCCATTCGTGCAGATCGTCATACTGTCGCTGATCACGCCGTAGAATGGAAAATCGAATGAAATGTGAATTGTGAAAGAACGGTCGTCACCCAATTCATTAACAATACCGTTACCGCCTTCCTGTGGATCGATCTCGATCCATTCGTATTGCGGACATTCCGTATAGAAACGATCATCGCTGTCATAAGCATAATAACCGTATCCATCCGGTCCGGTAGGCGCCAGTTGATCGATTTCACCGACTTCCAAACTGAAATAGAGATTAGTTATCTGCCAGGCAGCATCGGTTACTTCAAGTTGGAATTGCAGGTTTTTTCCCACAACACAACTATCTGCAACCTGCACCGTGAAAACTGCCGTTCCATTTTCACCAATATTCAAACCGCTGAGACCGGAAGTTCCTGCTGAAATCGTTAATTCCGGTGTGAGTGAAGTCAAGTTCAGTTGCAGGTTAGCTGTATCGAAAGTTCCGTTATTCTGAATTGTAACCGAAATATCATCTGTTTGAGCCGGTTCCAGATAGCCGTTTTCATTATTCACAACAACTTGCATAACTTCCAGCGACAAGCTGTTTACTATGATCTCAAATTTTGCTGTCGAACCGGTGGAAATATCCAGTTCAAATTCGATTGTTTCATTATCGGGGCAAGCTGGGTCGATTAAAATTTCGAAGTTTTGAACAACAGAATTTCCGATATATATATCTCCGTAGTTTGCTGTGGTCGTATTGATCGTTACGTTCCCATTATCGGAACTGAGATCAGCCGAAACCGAAGTGGCTGTCTCGGTGCCGAAATTATGCAGGCTTACTGCCAACTGTACTGTTTCGCCGGCGATAATGATACCGCCTGTTGTACATTCTTCAAAGCCTACATCCACAGCTTGAGAAACCACACTTACATTCTGAATGAGGGGATAGAAATTCGGTTTGGTGATAGCTATTTGCAGATCACCTGCTGTTTCGCAATTGAATAAAAGAGTTGCCTGTCCATTTTCAACGATCTCGGTGGTGAATACTTCGCTTCCTTTGATAGCGGTCACGACTGCTCCGTCCAGATCAGTGGAAAGTCCGATGTCCAGATAGTTCGTTCCAATGCTGATCGAACCTGGTAATGTACAACTGAAAATTTCCGGTGTTCTGGTCCACACTTCGATGCTGGGATCTCCCAGAATATTATAAACATGGTAATAAAACCTGACTAAAGCCCCAGCTTCTTCTGTATTTTGCCTGTTCAGAGGAAAATTATTCCATAATTCCCACTTTCCGCGCAGTAAAGCAGCGCCAAAAGTATGGATACCTTCATCCAATAATCCACCATAAAAACCTGAGAAGATCGAATTATTAAAGGGTGTGCTGGTGTGCAGATCGGAAGGACCCAGGAAAACCACGCCGCCTTGTGGGGCGGTAGCGCTGCCCAAGGTCAGCCATTTTTCTCCCAGGCAGGGATCGACGGAATTGGCGAAGTCACCGGAATTACATACGAAAGAAGTCATCACAGGCAATTGCAAACCATTGGTCAATTGATCCAGGCTTTCTGTGTGAAAATAAGGATAATGCCAGCCGTTGGCATCGCCCCAACCTCGATAGGTAACAATTCCCACGCCGCTATTGATCGAATTCACGATCTGTGCTGTGATTCCGTTGTAATGATTTTCCCAGTAGTAGATTTCATCAATATTTTGATATCCATAAGCATCCATTTTATCTCGCAGCCATTGTGTAACTTTTACAGGAGTTGTCGGATAAGGCGGCTCAGAACTCATATTTCCGGCAACCAGAGTGGCTCTTTCAAACCAGTTAGAACCCGTATATGGTATCTGTTCATAATGAATCACCTTAGAGACTACCGTTTGAAATTGCGACCAGTCATCGATAGAAATCCGACCGATGATCATTTCAGGAAAATAATCATCACCTGCCAGCAAAGTATAGGGCAGATCGGTAACATCGTCCTCTTCCGAACCATGAATGGTGAAGGACGGAACTGCATAAGTACCGTTCACGTCACCTATGATCAATACATAGTCCGGCGGATATTCTTCGGTATTATAAAGCGTTTGAATATAATTTTTAATTTGAGCGTTTGTGGTGCCGATGTCTTCGGAAAAAACCACTTCCGTGGCAATTCCCTTGGCATTTTTCCATGCAGTGAAAACATTCAAAGTATTCAATAAATTGGGATCATTATGAGCAATTATCAGCATTTTTGAATGTGCTTCTGGTAAATCGCGCAGATAAGATTCATCAAAATTATCCACCATGGCACGATATACCGGCAGGAATGCGCGGGAAACTGATCTGGGTTCCGGCACAATATCCCGAGCAGAAATTTCCAGTTCCAGATTTTCCAGGCGCAGATTCTCATCGGCATTCTGTTTGCTCAGATCGATCTCGATGCTGTGCGCAAAGAGTTCACGCATGGTGAAGTTCTGCGTAACTCTGGCGAAATCTGAGCCGGTAACGGATCTCGTTTCCACCACTTCACCTTCGCTGTTCAAAACTTCCACCCGGCAATTAAGCACATTGATGTCAACTTCCGAGGAAGGCAGAGCCAGAACCTGAGATATTTTATTTTCTGTCTCATTCTCATCATTCTTTGTGTAGGAAAGATGAATTCTATCGCTGCTGCGGCTTATTTCGATATCCGAAAAAAGCAGCATCGAAAGTGAGAGGAACAATGTGAGAATCAGTATTTTTTTCACGCGACCTCCATTTTCAGCTATTTACATTAGTGCCAAATGTCCCCTGAGACTGTTACAAATAAATTCGAAAGAAGAGAAAACAGAAAATGAGTTTTCCATTCCTTCGATTTATTCGTGCAATCCGTAGATTATTTTCACACTTATTCCTGTCAACTTTCTTGTCTGATCTCGGGATGTAAATCGCTATAAAGCTTGATATATTCCCGAACGACTTTTATTGATCTTCTTACA
>JAUSOT010000121.1 GCA_030656075.1 Candidatus Cloacimonadales bacterium | reverse complement strand
ATTTTGTTTTTTATATTCCTCAAGTAATTGTTCAAGGATTTCTATTGTCTTATCATCATTTAGCGTCTCTTTTGCTTGTTGTAATTCTTTTTCTAATTTATTTATCCTGATATCTTCATTTTCCACTATTATATTTCTCCCAAAGAATATGTTTTTTATTTTCGATATTATAGTCAATTTGTTTTTTTGTTGCCAAATTCTCCGAAGGCTTTCGGGAGAAAAAAACAATTGGGCCAACTTATCCCCAGATTCCTGCGGGAAATGATAATTACTTATTACGCAAAATGTATAAACATGTTTATATGTATTTTTTTTACGCAGAGCGTAGAATTCTGGTTACAACGCAGAGCATTGTAACCAGATATCACTCTTCAAAGCACTCCTTCAAAACTGCTCTCAATTTGGGATTCATATATCGATCTGTCGTATCCAGGAATTCCACGAATTTAGAGTGTACATATTTTGATTCTACATAAAGCCTGATGAAGTATTCGATTTTGTTTTTTCTGTCTATTGTTACCCTTACAAATTCGCTTTCTCCAATTGTGATCTCAGGTTTTTCGATATTGTTGAAATAATTCATAAAATGTCGGAAGATATTGTCCAGTTCATTTTGGATCTGCTTATCGCCCGGTGCAATGCAATTCTCCGCAACATGCTGGTTTAAATAATAAGCGGCCTGCCCGGAAATCTTTTTATAGGCATCATTTTGGGCTGCAAAACGGGCAGTTTTTTCATCTGCATTAATTCCCTGTCCAAAGCTGGAAATAGATTCTTTATCCTGTTGCTGCCACCAGAGAGGAAAAAATTTTGCTTCCTGCTTGTTTATGGAGCAGGAATTGAGAATGGAAAATACTACGATTATGAATATTGTTAACTTCTTCATATTTCAACTCCCTATAATCGTCATTCTGAGGAATTCGTGTAACTTTTCTAACGAAGAATCTATTCTTTCACAGACTCATCGTCGAATGCCTTTAAGAGATTATCTCAGAGAGACAATCATTGTTATCATCAGAATCACCCATTATTCTCTTATTCTTGTTCCAATGCTCCAGCTTTGGAATGCTGATATCTCCGCTCCAGCGGACAAACAGTATTCATTCTACACGCACATCTGTTTTGATGAAACAGAGTTTCACATCCAATTATGTTCCCAAAGAGGACTTTAGGAACAAGAATGAAGAGATTCTTCCAAAGAACTACGTGCGAGAAACGTCAGAAAGACATATACTAAAGATTAAAACGGGCGATCCGAAGATCGCCCTAAATCTAATTATTCTTCCCGATCTCGATGCCTTTTTTGATCGCTTTCAAATTGCCTTCCAAAAGGTCGGGATTTTTCTTCTTCAGAAATGTGCTCAGATCGGCTTCGATAGTTTCGTATTTCACCAATCCTGTTCTGCCGATCACAACTCCGATTGCTACCATATTCAGCACCATCAGGCTTCCTATCTCTTTGGCTATTGTGGACATGGGAGCATAGATCACATCTATATCGTCACGCTCCAGTTTGTGCGGACACATATCGGTATTGGCGATCATTAAACCACCCGGTTTGATCTCTGGGCCGAATTTATCGACTGAAGGCTGATTAAGTGCGACCAGAATATCCGGATGAGTTACCAATGGTGAAGCAATTGGCTTATCGGAGATCACCGTGGAAACGTTAGCAGTTCCACCCCGCATTTCCGGTCCATAGGAGGGCAGCCAGGAAACGTTTTGTCCTTCCTGCATGCCGGCTTTTGCCAGAAATTTTCCAATTGTGAGCGCGCCTTGACCTCCAAATCCGGAGCAGATAAGTTCAGTTTTCATCACTCACCTCCTTCTACGCCTTTATCACGGAAAAGCTTAACCGGGAAGAAAGGATACATATTTTCTTTAGCCCATTTCTGAGCATCGAGCGGTGTCATTCCCCAGTTGGTAGGACAGGTGGAAACGAATTCCACAAATGTGAAACCGCGGTTTTCTTTATTATATGTCATTGCTTTCAGCACAGCTTTTTTGGCTTTGAGAATATCCTGAGGAGAAAGCAGCGAAACGCGTTCGATATAATATGGAGCTCGCAGAGTATTAAGCAGTTCACAAGCAGTAATGGGATATCCAATATCTTTTTCGTCTCTGCCATAAGGCGAAGTAGAAGTTTTCATGCCGGGCAGAGTAGTTGGAGCCATCTGACCGCCGGTCATTCCATAAATCGCATTATTCACAAAGAAAACGGAAATTTTTTCTCCGCGGTTGGCAGCATGAATGATCTCGGAAGTTCCGATCGCAGCCAGATCACCATCTCCCTGATAGGTGAATACATGCATATTGGGGCGAGCTCTTTTCATGCCGGTGGCTACGGCAGGAGCGCGGCCATGAGCAGCTTCCGCCATATCAAAATTAAAGAATTTGTAGGCAAATACAGAACAGCCCACCGGAGCAACTCCCATCATTATGTTACGCATTCCCAGTTCATCTACAGCTTCCGCAATGAGACGATGAGAAATGCCATGAGTACAACCCGGACAATAGGTGAAATTCAGATCGGTCAATGATTTTGGTCTTTGTGCTATTACTTGCATGTTTCCCCCTGCATTCCCTTGATCTTGTCTTTAATTTCCTGAGGAGTGAAAAGTATTCCACCCACTTTTCCCAGGAATTCAACGGGAACTTTGCCTTCCACAGCCAGTTTCACATCTTCGATCATTTGTCCCAGATTAAGTTCCGTCACCAGGATTTTCTTCACACTGGGTGTGAGAGCTTTGGCAATTGCTTCATAAGGATATGGCCAGACCGTAATCGGACGGATCAATCCGATTTTGACGCCTTCTTCATTCAGTTCATCGATGGCGCTTTTGGCAATTCGGGCAGCAGTTCCAAAGGCTACAATGAGATATTCACAATCATCGGTCACTTTATATTCTTCATAACGAACTTCATTGGCTTTGATCTTTTCATATTTTTCACCAAGTTTGATAACGTGCTTTTCCAAAACTTTCGGATCGATTTCCAATGAATTTACTTCGTGGTGATGGTGATTTGGTTCATCCTGGTTGTGATGCATACACCAGTCGAAATGCTGCTTATCGAGTTGTTCCATCTCTTTTTCTGTTTTATGAGGCTTAAACTCAACCGGCTCCATCATCTGCCCCAGCAGTCCGTCGGAAAGGATCATGACCGGATTGCGGTATTTATCTGCCAGTTCAAAAGCCAGATCGGCCATATCGGCAAATTCCTGCACGGAATTGGGAGCCAGCACGATCAATTTGTAATCGCCGTGACCGCCACCTTTGGTTGCCTGAAAATAATCACCTTGAGATGGTTGAATATCACCCAGACCCGGTCCGCCTCGCTGCACATTCACGACTACTGCCGGCAGCTCAGCTCCAGCCATATAGGAAATTCCTTCCATTTTCAGCGAAATACCGGGAGAAGAAGAAGAAGTCATTGCTCTTTTTCCACAACCTGCTGCACCATAAACCATATTCACAGCAGCAAGTTCACTTTCAGCCTGCAAGAAAGTTCCACCGGCTTTCGGCATCATGCGGCTCATATATTCGATGAGCTCGCTCTGCGGGGTGATCGGATAAGCAAAGTAATGCCTGCAACCGGCGCGGATAGCTGCTTCGGCAACTGCTTCGTTACCTTTCATCAAAACCTTTTCACCCATAAGATTCCTCCAATTTATATTTTTTTATTTTTCAATCTTAATCGCTACATCGGGACAGACCGTGTAACACATTTTACAGGCAATGCAGGATTCCTGATCGAAGCATTCCGCATAATGATAACCCTTCACATTGATATCCTCCGAGAATCTGATGATCTTCTTGGGACAAGCTGCGATGCACAATCCACAGCCTTTGCAGTAGTTAGGATCGACTGTCATTCTCGCCATAATTAACTCCTTTATTATTTATATTTATTTTAAAAGTAAAATTTTAGGATTCAGTCCTCATGTCAACTGATATATTTTTGAGTGAGATTCATTGAATTAGTTGATAAATAATCTAATTTTGGGTATGAATTCAGGTTGGACTTCCCGTCTCGAGGAGTCCGGATGATTTTCGCTTTCGTCTCGAAAGCCTTTCATTTCAATGATCGGGACGATCCGATGGAACTTATGGTTCAATCGAGATGATTGAACCAACTTCTAATAATTATATCTCAGAAGTCTATTTTGTGTTTTCTTAATTAATATTTTAATTTATAAACTTCTTTATAATACCTATACCTGAGCGATTCAAAAAAACCTTGAAACCTTTTGGGGTTTATAAAATATGGATTTATGAAAAATAAAACATATATTACAAAACACCCAAAAGGTGGCGAGATAAACAAAGAAATAAAGTTAACCGGTCAAGCAAAAAACCGGACTGCCCAATTGATAAACACAGTAGAGAGTTCCGATGAACATCTGACAAGTCGTGCCGGCCTTGCCCTGATAATGAACTACATTGAACGGACAGGCATTTTATCCCGCTTGAATCATAAGTTCAAGCACTTAAAAGGCAGCACCAAAGGTACCACTGTCGAAGCGTTCTTCAAGCAGGTAATTGCTTACATGATAGACGGCAGCAAGTTAGATCTGGTGGTATTTGACGAGTTGAAAAAAGATCCTTCCTACGCAACGTTACTGGAGACCTTGCCGGAAGATTTAATCAGTTCCCATCAGGTAAAGCGCTTGTTTCGGAAGTTCTCCAATTCCTCTCGACAGATTAATGTATTTCGTGATTTGCAGAGTGATATTTTCATATCTCATCTTCGAGATGAAAAGCCGGATGTAGTTATAATCGGTGTAGATACAATGGTAATGGATAACGACAACGCTTTGCTGCGGGAAGGTTGTTCACCTACTTACAAGAAGAAAAAAGGATTTCAGCCCTTGGAGTTTTATTGGAATGACATAATCATTGATGCGATATTTCGGGAAGGAAAATGCCATTCCAACCACGGAGATGACGTGAAAAAAGCAGTTAACCGAATCGTTAAAAAGATCAGAAAGGGCTACAGCAAGAGCGTTCCCATAATCATTAAAATGGATTCCGCTTTTATGAGTAACGAAAACTTCAGTTATTTTGAAAATGAGTTAGGCATCCTGTACATTTCAGCCGGAAAGATGTATCCTTCCATCAAGGAGTATATCGGTGAGCTTCCGGCAAATAATCGTCATGAATATCACGGAACTCATGTGTGGGAGTATGTTGAGTTCGGCAATCGCCTTGAAAGCTGGGATACCTTTCGTCGGGCAATTTATTTGCAGCAGAAGTCCAATAGCACGGGTCAATTTGTGCTTGATTTTGCCAGCTCAGATCGTATCATCTATACAAATATCGGCATACAGTCGGAATTAAGTGCAAACCTGTCTCAGGCGTTAAAGCGCGATATTAGCGATCCCGAATATATTATTAAGGAATATCATGATCGAGCCAGAGATGAGTTGTGTAATAGAGCATTTAAAGACTTTGCAACCCGCGAGAATTTACCTTTCAAAGGATTTGCTCAGAATCAAGTGTTTTACTATCTACTTACGCTGTCTCATATATTGCTGCAAAGTTATGTGAAAGATATTTGTTATGACGTTATTGAGATGCGAAGCTACCCGACAACCATCCGACGCCGGATCATTGATTTTGCCGGAAAGTTTGTTTTTCACGCGCGTAAACTGGTTTTGAAGGTGTCTTATTCAACATTTAATCGTTTGAAACTAAATCTGTTATGGGAACGATGCCGAACGCACAATCGGGTAATTTTATACGTTTAGTAACCAATGTACTTCCTTATCCTCGGGGATCACTGTGTCCAAAATCCAGTTTCGCTTTATTTTTGAGCAAGTTAGACCATTCGGGAAAATAGTAAAAGCTCCAAAAACATATCACAAAGAGGAAGTATCTCAAAATTGACTTTCATTTTGCTAAATACAATGTTATTTTTATGCGTTGAAGCTGAAAATGGGATACTGAAAATCTGAATCGCTCAGATTAGGTACTATTTAGAACTTGATGAACAGAATCAAATTTCCTTCAGATTTATATGATTTTTATTTAGAAGAGACTTTAAATTTTCTTTTGAATAATTAAATTTGTAGACATATATAAAACATATAAAAAAAATTGCCAACAGAAATGATAAAAAAGATGAAAGGAGAAAAAATGATTAGCGATTTTCAAGATATTTTATCTGTCAGCGTCAAGGGTATGAAGAAATCTGCTATTCGGGAATTGCTCAAACTAACGAAAGATCCCGAGATAATTTCATTTGCCGGAGGTCTTCCGGCTCCCGAGACATTTCCCAAAGAAGTATTGATTTCGTTAGTGAAAAAGGTTATTGAAGAAGATGGTGATCTTGCTCTTCAGTATGGTTCCACCGAAGGTGACGACAAATTGAGAGAATTGATCGCAGAGAATTACAATCGGGAAGGATTCAACGTTACCAAGAATAACATCCTCATCACCACCGCTTCTCAGCAGGGTTTGGATTTACTGGGAAAGGTGTTCATCGATCGTGGTGATAAAGTTCTGGTTGGATTACCTTCCTATCTCGGAGGATTGCAGGCTTTCAATGCTTATGGCGCCAACATGATCGGCATCAAATTTGATGAATACGGCATGCGTTCCGATAAAGTTGCAGAAGTTTTGGAAGACCTGAAATCAAAAGGAGAAAAGCCAAAATTCATCTACATAATTCCGGATTTTCAAAATCCGGCTGGCGTAACAATGCCCGAATTCCGGCGTAAGGAAATTGTCGATCTGGCTCATAAGTATGATGTTCTGCTGGTGGAAGACAGTCCCTACAAACAGATTCGCTTTGAAGGTGAAGATCAAAAAAGTATTTATGCCATGGAAGGTACCGGCCATGTGATCAACCTGGGAACATTCTCCAAGATTTTCGTTCCCGGTTTCAGGATCGGCTGGGTTATCGGGCATCCGGATATTATTGATAAATTCGTCATGGCAAAACAGGGAACAGATCTCTGCACATCGCCATTTGTTCAGAAGATCGCGGCAAAATACATTGAAGAAGGTCATTTTACCAGATTCCTGAAACTCACTATCCAGAATTACAAAGAGAAAAAAGAGGTCATGCTGGCAGCTTTTGAAAAATACATGCCGGAAGGTGTGACCTGGACAAAACCGGAAGGCGGACTATTCTTATTTGTAACTCTTCCTGAATATATGGATACCGAAGAACTTTTCCCAAAAGCAATAGAGAAAAAAGTTGCCTTCGTCATCGGCAGTGTGTTCCATTGCGACGGCAGCGGAAAAAACACAATGAGGATCAACTTCTCCTATGCCAGCAAAGAGCAGAACGTCGAAGGTGTGAAACGTCTGGCTCAGGTGATCCGGGAAGCAATGAAGTAAACAAAATGAAGGGATTTTAAAAAAATAGAGGGAGAAACCTTTGGCTGGTTTCTCCCTGTTTTTAGAAGGGAGGAACGCTATTTTGAAATCTTATAACTTAGCAATTGTCGGTGCTACCGGTGTTGTGGGACAAGAAGTTCTGAAAATCATGGAAGAACGGGAATTTCCCATAAAAAAACTACGACTGCTGGCTTCGGAACGTTCTTCGGGTCAAAAGATTTATTTTAATAATTCTGAGATTGAAGTTCAACTTCTGGATAAAGATAGTTTCAATGATATCGATTTTGCCTTGTTCAGCGCCGGCAGTTCGGTTAGCAGAAAATTCGCTCCGATCGCGGTTCAGGCTGGAGCAATAGTCATTGATAAAAGCAGTGCTTTCCGCATGGACAGCCATGTTCCGCTCGTAGTTCCGGAAGTTAATCCTGAAGAAGTTTTCAAACATCAAGGCATCATTTCCAATCCCAATTGTTCCACTATCCAGTTGGTTGTTGCTCTCAAACCGATCTTCGATCTGGCCGGCATTTCCAGGCTGATCGTGAGTACATATCAATCAGTTTCAGGTTCGGGAAAAGATGCGGTGACAGAGCTTAAAACACAAACCCGGCAGGTTTTGCAAAAAGAAAAAGTCACTCGCAAAGTCTATCCGCATCAGATAGCGTTCAACTTGCTGCCGCAAATAGATGATTTTGACGATAATGCCTTTACTTTCGAAGAAATGAAACTGATCCATGAAACCAAGAAAATCCTGGGAGACGAAAAGATCAAAATTACTGCCACAGCGGTGCGGGTTCCGATTTTAATCGGCCATTCGGAATCTGTTTATCTGGAAACGAAAGAATACATCAGCATTAATAAACTAAAAAAGATTTTCATGGAAACACCCGGAATCAAATTTGTGGATGACATTACCAATAATAAATATCCCATGCCGATCATGAGCGAAGTTTACGATGAGGTGATGATCGGAAGATTGCGCAAAGACCTCGCAGAAAGAAACGGCATAAATATGTGGATTGTTGCTAACAATCTGCGTAAAGGGGCAGCTTTGAATTCCGTGCAGATTGTCGAATTATTGATAAAATGAAGAAAAAAATAATCATTCAAAAATTCGGCGGGACATCTCTTCAGGACGATAAAACTCGCTTGAAATCAGCGAGATTTGTAAAACAGAAATTCGATTCCGGATTTATTCCGGTAGTTGTTGTTTCTGCGATGGGAAGGGAAGGAGCACCCTACGCCACCGATACTCTACTCAAACTTGCTAAGGAGATAGAACCCGAGATAAATCCTCGCGAAAAAGACCTTCTGATGAGTTGCGGCGAAATTATTTCTGCCGTTGTTTTCGTTCAAACACTCCAAAAACTCGGTTTGAAGGCAATCGCTCTCACCGGTGCTCAAGCCGGCATCATCACCGACGGAAACTTTGGCAGCGCCAGAATTCGAAAAGTGATGACGGATAATCTACTGCAAATTATTTTGCAAGAAACAATTCCGGTTGTAACCGGTTTTCAGGGTATGAATGAAAATGGTGAGATCACTACTTTCGGTCGCGGCGGCAGCGATACGACAGCCAGTGTTTTAGCTGTTGCTTTGCAGGCAGAGGAAATCGAGATTTATACAGATGTAGAAGGCATTCTTTCTGCCGATCCCAAAAATATTAAAAAAACTTCAACAATCAAAATAGCAAGCTATGAAGAAGCTGTGGAATTGGCTGAGAAAGGTGCCAAAGTCATTCATCCCAGAGCTGTTGAAATCGCTGCATCGGAAAATATTCCGATCAAAATATTATCAACTTTCACCGGAATAAACGGTACAATAATTAAAAATATAAAGTCAGATCGTCCGATCACAGGCATCACCAGCAAAGAAAACATCATTTTCTTCAGAATCGAGCCGACAATCATCGATAGCCGCACTGCCGGATTGAATATTTTTCAGTTACTGGCCGAAAACAGCATCAGCGCCGATTTCATCGACATCCGACCCGAATCGATATCTTTCATCATCGATGAAGAAAATCGGCAAAATGCGCTGCAAATTCTTGAAAAAAATAATTTTTTATATATGATCAAGGAAGGTTTAGTTAAAGTTTCAGCTGTTGGTTCCGGCATGACTGGTGTTCCTGGAATTATGGCTAAAATCGTGAGTGCCCTGACTTCCCAGGAAATTGAAATTTTGGAATGTACAGACTCACGAACGACGATTTCCTGTTTAATAAAATCGGAGGAAAAAATCAAAGCTATAAAAGCTTTGCATGATATTTTTGAACTATGAAAAAAATAATTTTTATATTAATTCTCATACTTTGCGTGTCTGTTATTTTTGGACAGGAAGAGATTTCCAAAAAGCAAAATAAAAAGAACATCGAATACCTGGAACAAATTGATGCCAACATCAACGGCACTTTGCGGTTACTCACAGCTTTTAACGAATCTGCTAATAAGATGCCGGATCTGATCACAGGTTTAGATATCTTTTCCCAATTCTTGATGGAATTAACTTTGGAATGCAGCAATCTGAAAAAAAATATCGCAGAATCGCAGGATTTAAAACCGATGAATCGGGAAATTCTGATTCAAATGCTGATTTCGACTTTGAATCCCGATATGAAATTTGTACCATTTTATATAGATAAAGACAAGGATGCTCAAAACCGCGAAATGATGAAGGTGATGCATGCCGGTATTGTGGATAAAGTAGTTGATTTACAGAAAAAAATCCTGCAGGAAGAACAGGGAATCATCGAAAGTGAAACGTTTAATAAATACTTTTTTAATCTGCATTCACAGCATTTCATTTATCAACTTCTGCTCGATTTCGTGGAGCCTTCCGAGAAATTGAGCAAAGACAATCGGAATTATCTTTTAAAGATGATCGATGAGTTGGATGCCATGATGCAGGAAGAAAAAAGTGATAAGGAAAATTCAAAATGAAGTCTTTCTGATCCGGCAGCTGCCGGATTGTTCTTGGGAAGAATCTCGATATTCTTAGAAGTGAAGCTGAATGAGATTTCAGGAGATTCTTCGATGGATAAGTTGAGAGATTCCTCAGAAAGACAATCATAATAGATTTAATTGAAAAATGAGTTCTGCATAATAGAGTGTTTTTGCCTCACCCCGGCCCTCTCCAAGGGAGAGGGAGAAATGCCTGATAAAGTTATAACTTTTTGTCCTTCTCCACGATAGGAGAAGGTGGTCCCGAACGCTTTCAGGACGAAGTCGGTTTACCCCGTGAAATTCAGCTTGCTGAATATTTCATTGGGGATGAGGCGGATAATGGTGAGTATTAAAATAAAAAGTTTAATATTAAAGTTAATCTCATGATTTAGAAGAAGTTAGCTTCTAATTTTCGATCAGGAGGTAGTCAAGATGACTTTTAAGATTTTAACTTATTTTATTACAATAAGTTATGAATTGTGAAAAAGGCTTTTAATTGAAAAAAATTAGGAGGTCGCATGAAGAAAACGATTATATTTTTATTTATTCTTATTACTTTTGTAATGAGTGCAGTTCCCATACCGGAATTCGATGCCTTTCACCGCGAGATTTCCCGGCAGACAGCCCAATGGCAGGGAACGCATTCTCCCAATGAAAATTCCCGGGAATATGTGATTGGCGATATTCATGTTTATTGGAGTTGGGATCTTTCCGTGATGCCGCCCCTCTGGATCCAGACTCCCGCCACCTGCCGTGCTGTGGGAGAATTTTGCTATGTTTTCGTTGCTGATGATCAGTGGAACGTACACATGGATCAGGATGATGTGGATTTAGTATTTAATTACTTGGAAAACGAAACTCTGAACAGCACGGAATACGGAGCTGTCGAGATGGATATCAATCTGTTTGGCCCGGTTCCGGATGAATTGGATAACGATCCGAAAGTGATCGTGTTTTATTCCGAACTTGGCTCTTTCATGGGAACTTCTTTCGATGGTTATTTCAGCGCTTATAACCAGGTGACGGAAGCCCAGGCTCAGCAGATGAATCCGTCCGGACACAGCAATGAATGCGAGATGATCTACATGACCTGTTCGCCGCTGAATCCCACCGATCCGATCCGCATTTCGGTGCTGGCTCACGAACTGCAGCACATGATCCACTGGGGTGCAGATGTAAACGAGGAAACCTGGCTGAACGAAGGATGTTCCGAACTGGCTATGGTTTATTTCGGACTGCCCGATCCGATCATAAATTTTCCTTCCCAACCGGATAACCAGCTTAATGTCTGGAATCAGGAATTTGCCGATTACGTGAAAGTGATGCTGTTTTTCACTTACCTGGAAGAGCATTTTACCACAATTGAAAATGAATTTATCCTTGATATTGTGTGGGATGCAACCAATGGTCTGCAGAGCATTATTGATCAATTAATTGAAAATGGATTCGCCATTCCCTTTGAAGCGGTTTTCCTGAATTGGACGATTGCCAATTTCATCGATGATCCAACCTGCGAACAAGGCCAATATGGCTACGAACTGCTCGATCTGCCGAACTTCTACACAGTTGGTTCTCACACCAGTTTTCCGGTTTCCAGAACAGGCACCGTGCAGCCCTGGGCCACCGACTATATTCGCGTTTTTCCCAATGGAGCTAACATCGAACATGATATCACGATCAATAATGCCTATCAAAGCATCGGCTTGATCAAAAGATTGAATGATGTGGACGAATATGAAGTCGAAGGCTTTACTGTAAACGGAGCCTGGACAGGCTACATCCCGCCGGAATGGAACGATCTTTATTATTATGTGGTTTATGTTTATGCCAATCACAGCAATTCTTCGATCAATTATTCTTATAATCTGGAAGAAGTAGTTTCAGCCGTGAATGATCTTCCTGAAAGTGAGATTATCCTTTCCAACTATCCCAATCCGTTCAATCCCAGCACAACGATTTCATTTCAATTAAACACCGAAACTCCCGAAAACACTGAATTAGTAATTTATAATTTGAAAGGTCAGAAGATCAGAACTTTTTCAAATCTCCAGATCACTCAATCACCAGATCAACAAATCGTTTGGGACGGCACAGATGATTCCGGCAAAGCAGTCTCCAGCGGAGTTTATTTCTACAAATTAAAATCAGGTAATTTTGAAATTTCTAAGAAAATGTTATTAATGAAATAATTCTTAACCTTCCGAACGGTCGAAGAACCTTCCGAACGGTTAAATGCATATATGCAAATCTGATTTGGGTTCAAAAAAACGTGACACGGGTTTTCAAGTATAAGTGGTTTTTTTTAGATTCCCGATTACTCGGGAATGACAAATAGAGCGTCACTATTCGCCGCTTCAGCATAACGTGGAACATTACGGTTTTATTAACCTTACGCAGTTTTTTTATCTCCGTAAGGTTTAGATAAAACTTTCGAGTCGTAGAGATATGACGACAACTCGAAGTATGGAATGATAATTTGTCGTCTCGACTCGATGTATCCTTTCGAGTCGAAACTTGAACAAGGTGAAATAAATTAACCATTCGCAAGGTTTCCAACCATTGCGAAGATTTAGTAATCGAATCGAAATTAAAGAAAATAAATTGTAGAATGGAGTTGAAATGCGAATCACAATGATCTTGATTTTAACAGTTCTTTTTTGCAGCCTGCATGCTGCTTATCTCACAAATCTGCCGACAACTGTTTTTCAAACAGATGGAACAGAATTGAAACTTTTAGCCAGCGGAGATGAGTTTTATAACTGGCTGCACGATGCTAATGGATTTACAATCATTCAAAGTCAGACGGATGGTGATTTCTATTATGCAGAACGCGACGGCAGCTTGTTAAAACCTTCAATTTTCAAAGTCGGAAATATCGTTCCGTCTGAACAAGGTTTTACTCCCTGGTTGAAGATAGATTCCAACCTGATCCTGCAACGCAGAGAAGAATTCCAGCAAACCATGACGCAAAGAATTGAAAGACCCAATCGTAATACTTTGAATAATCTCTCAATTTTTATTCGTTTCAGTGATCAGGAAGAATTTCCCGAACCTCGCAGCTTTTATAATGATCGTTTCAATAATACTGATCCCGATGCGATATCATTGCAAAATTATTACTCTGAGGTTAGTTACGGAGATCTGACACTTCCAACCTATATTTATCCCGAATGCTCTCCGGAACTGATGCTTTCCTACCAGGATAACAACCCACGTGCATATTATTCTCCCTACAATGCTGTTACAAATCCTATTGGTTACCACGACTATCAACGCACGGAAAGAGAGCATACGCTTCTGATGAATGCTGTGAATGCCATCGCTTCTCAAGTTCCGATCGGATTGAATATCGATTATAATAATGATGGTTATGTAGATAATGTCTGTTTTGTAATTCGAGGTCCGCATGATGCCTGGGCTACGCTGCTCTGGGCTCATCGTTGGGGACTCTATTCGGAAGATGTCTATATCAATGACAAGCAGGTTTATGATTATACTTTCCAGCCGGAAAATCAAAACACAGTCAACGTTCTGGCACACGAAATGTTCCACGCTTTGGGTGCTCCCGATTTGTATCATTACGATTTTGACGGAATTGCACCGGTTGGTCCCTGGGATATCATGGAAAGCGGATTTGTGCACATGGGAGCTCACATGAAATATGAGTATGGCGGCTGGATCGCAGAGATTCCACAGATCACAATCTCCGGTTTATATAGTTTGAGTCCATTGACCAGTGCTGACAATAATGCCTTTCGTATTGCTTCACCCTATTCGACAAGTCAGTATTTTGTGGTGGAATACCGCCGGAATGATCCCGAATATTTCGACCGAAATGTTCCCGGTTCAGGGCTTCTGGTTTATCGTATTAATGCCAACGAAAACGGCAATGCCAGCGGTCCGCCCGATGAAGTTTATATTTTCCGCGTTGATGGATCTGTTACCCTGAACGGTTCGATCGCAGATGCTTATCTCAGCAGCAATATTGGCAGGACGAGCATCAATGACTACACTAATCCGCGTGTTTATCTGAATAATGGTTCGAATGGTGGAATCAGCATTTATCAAATTGGATCTGCTGATGAGACTATAGATTTTTACGTTGATTTTGATCTGCTGAATCTTCCGCCGCTCGTTCATTTTGAAAGCCCGAGCAGCGAAGGTTTTTATCCGATTGGTGATTTAGAATTCTTTATGGAAGTAGATGAACCGGAACGCGAAATTCAATCAGTCGATTTATATATCGATGATATTCTGATGCAGACTTTCACTTCGGCACCTTACGAATATACCTGGACTACAACCTCGGCAGATATTGGCAGGCATTATGTTAAAGTTGAGATTTTTGATACCGGAGATTTGTCTTCATCGGACGAAATTATGGTCAATATTGTCGATCCGTCCATTCCCAATTTATTTGCCTGGTACACGGATGAACCGGTTTACGAAACTTTCGGCAGAGGTTCGATTCCCATCCAGGTCGGAGTTGATTTCAGCCTGGGAGAGAATGAGTATTATGTAACTCAAGTTGCTTTAAATATCGAGCAGGATCCGTATGGATTCGCACCTGTCCCGGGAGAAGTTCACTGTACTGTGAATCAAATGATCGACGATCAGGTTTCATCCATTGTTCTGGTCGATTTGGGAACATTCACAACACCGATGACGGGGCGGTATTATTATGATTTACAGAGCACTGAGCCAATTTCCGGAGATGTAGTGTTGATCATGGATATCAGCAGTTATCAAAATATCCTATTTGATACGCAAGGTGTGACAGGTCACAGTTGGCTCACAGAACCGGACCGTCCCTGGGTAGATGCCATTTCCCGCGGCATCATCGGAGCAGCCGATGTTTCCATGATGTTGGTTTCGGATATTTCAAATGCAGAAGAGATAACTGTCTTATCTCCAATTACATTGCATCAAAATTATCCCAATCCTTTCAATCCATCCACAAC
>JAUSOT010000043.1 GCA_030656075.1 Candidatus Cloacimonadales bacterium | reverse complement strand
GCCCTCCCCAAAGGAGAGGGAAAATAGTGGGTTTAGACAATTGGAAGTTTCATTTCCTTCTCCTTTGGAGAAGGTGGTCCCGAACGCTTTCGGGACGAATTCGGTTTACCCCGTGAAATTCAGCTTGCTGAATATTTCATTGGGGATGAGGCCAATTTCAAAAGTAATAAGGTGTTAGCGAAAATTACCTGTTAGGAGGTAATCAAGATGTTTTTAAGAATTTTAACTTATTTTATTACAATAAGTTATGGATTATGAAAAAGGCTTTATTAATAAATAATTTTTGGAGGAACGATGACCATTGAAGAAATAAATCAGAAAGTTATCGAGAAAAGTCAGATCATCGATAAGTTGAATAAAGAAATCGAGAAGACGATCGTAGGTCAAAAGTACATGATCAAACGCATCCTGGTGGGTTTGCTGGCAGACGGCCACATCCTTTTGGAAGGCGTGCCGGGATTGGCCAAAACTCTGGCTGTGAATACAGTTGCCAACACAATTGCTGCAGCTTTCAAACGTATTCAGTTCACTCCCGACCTGCTGCCGGCAGATCTGGTTGGAACACTCATTTACAATCAGAAAACCAGCGAATTCATTCCCAAGAAAGGTCCGCTTTTTGCCAATTTTATCCTGGCTGATGAGATTAACCGCGCTCCGGCTAAAGTTCAGTCCGCCCTTCTGGAATCGATGCAGGAAAGACAGGTTACGATCGGCGATACGACCTATCCACTGCCGAAACCATTCCTGGTGATGGCTACACAGAATCCGCTGGAACAGGAAGGAACTTTTCCGCTGCCCGAAGCCCAGGTTGATCGTTTCATGCTCAAACTGCGCATCGATTATCCTTCCCGATTGGAAGAAACCCAGATCATGGAAAAAATGGTGCGGGATGAAGAGATCAAGATCGATGCGGTGGTAACAACCAAAGAAATACTGGAAATGAGAAAGTTGATCAAAGATATTTATATGGAAACCAAAGTAAAAGACTATATTCTCGATTTGGTTTTTGCCACTCGCGAACCGGAAAAGTTCAAGAACCTGGCAGAATTAAAAGACCTGATCGAATGTGGAGCTTCACCGCGAGCTTCCATTTTCCTGGCTCGGGCTGCCAAAGCTCATGCCTTCCTGGAACATCGCGGTTATGTGACGCCCGACGATATCAAAGCTATCGGAAAAGATATTCTGCGTCATCGTATAATCCTAACCTACGAAGCAGAAGCAGAACAGATCACCCAGGAAGATATTGTGAACAGACTTTTCGATGAGATCGAAGTACCGTAGGAATGCGAAACCTTCCGAATGGTCGAAGACCTTCAGAACGGTTGAGTTAGAAAAAATGGATATTAGGCAATTGAACATTGAAACAACCCCCTCGATCCCCCTATTTAGGGGGAAGAGTAAGGAAAATCTTGAAAGCACTTCTTTCAAGAATCCTGCTTGCTTAGCACTTTCAAGGTTGGAAACGGAGTTTCAAAAACACAACTCGTTCCCAAACAGAGTTTAGGAACGAGATGAAATCGACTTTTTGATGAGATCGAAGTACCGTAGGACTGCGAAACCTTCCGAATGGTCGAAGACCTTCAGAACGGTTGAATTAGAAAAAATGAGAATAGAGAAATTGGAGATTGAAACAACCCCCTCGATCCCCCTATTTAGGGGGAAGAGTAAGGAAAACCTTGAAAGCACTTCTTTCAAGAATCCTACTTGCTTAGCACTTTCAAGGTTGGAAACGGAGTTTCAAAAACACGACTCGATCCCAAACAGAGTTTAGGAACGAGATGAAAAAAGAACTCACGATTTCTCCCCTGTCAAGGGGAGATACCGAAGGCAGAGGGGTTAAATAATATTTATGGAAACAGCAGATATAATCAAAAGGATCAGGAAGATAGAGATCACGACCAGGAACCTGGTGAATGATCTTTTTTCCGGTGAATATCACAGTCTGTTCAAAGGCCAGGGACTGGAATTTTCTGAAGTTCGCGAATACCAGGCTGGTGACAGCTTTAAGCAGATCGATTGGAATGTGACTGCCCGTCACGGCTACCCCTACATCAAGAAATTTGAAGAAACCAGGGAATTGAATGTTCTTTTCCTGGTAGATGGCAGTGCTTCCACCCTTTTCGGATCGCGCAGTTTTCTCAAATCCGAATTGATCACAGAAATAACTGCTGTGCTTTCTTTTTCGGCGCTGTCCAATAACGATAAAGTCGGGTTATTGCTTTTCACCGATGAAGTAGAAAAATACATTCCTCCCCGTAAAGGCAGGAAATCAGCTTTGCGCATCCTGCGGGATATTCTTTATTTCGAACCAAAAAGCGTGAAAACCAATATCAAGATTGCCGTGGAATACATTTATCGTCTCACCAAGAAACACAGCATCATCTTCATCATTTCCGATTTTCAGGATGAAAACTTCGAAGACAGTTTGAAATTACTCGCCAAGAAACACGATGTGATCGCCCTCCGTATTCTTGATAAAGCAGAGATCGATCTTCCTGCAGCCGGTATTTTGCATCTGCACGATCCGGAGACAGGCCAAAACCTGACTGTAAATTCTTCCAGCAGATCGGTGCGGGAAAAATATGCCCAGGCAATCCAAAAGCAGGAAAAAGAATTGAAAGAAAAATTCCGAAAAATGAAAATAGAATTAGTTACACTTTTCACGGATGAACCATATGCGCCGGAATTGCGTAAATTCTTCAAATTCAGAATCAGAATGAAGAATAAAAGGTAGAAATGATGATGAAAACCCCCTCGATCCCCCAGAGTGTGAAAATTAAAAAATGAAACGATTTCTTGGAACCCAAAAAATCTCCTTTCGGGGAGATCGTCGATTACAATCGAAATTTCGACTCCGATTTTCCGCCACGGAGTGTCGGGCTACTATTTTCACACACTCTGCCC
>JAUSOT010000035.1 GCA_030656075.1 Candidatus Cloacimonadales bacterium | reverse complement strand
ATAGGGTCTTTAACAATATAAGTGAAGTAGAACAGAAACTTGTGGAAGCATTAGTTGATTTGAATCTGAATAAACAAGAAGTAAAGAGTATGACATTATTTAACTGGATATTAATATGATTGACAGCGGTTTGGTATTAGTAGGCAGGAACGACACAGGAAATATCTACCGATGTTATAGTACTGCCTATGTGGATGCCGCAGGAGATCATAATGGCGGATTAGTAGGAGCTAATGATTTTAATTCTGTGATAACCGACTGCTACAGTACCGGAAATATTGTCGGATATGAAGAAGAGATCGGTGGACTGGTAGGTACAAACAATCATAATTCAGAGATCATTAATTGTTATAGCACGGGAAACGTCTCCGGAGGAACAAATTATGTTGGAGGTCTGGTTGGCAGAACTCTAAATGGAGCTGTAACTACAGATTCGTTCTGGGACACCGAGTCTTCCGGGCAGAGCACCAGTGCCGGAGGAACCGGCAAAACCACACTTGAAATGCAGACCCAATCCACTTTCACTGATGCCGGTTGGGATTTTGTTGTTGAAACCGTGAATGGAACTGACGACATTTGGAAAATGATTACTGCCTATAATAATGGCTATCCAATTCTCAATTGGGAAACTTTCTTGCCAGTAGTAGCCACCACAACTGCTTCATCAGTTACCCAAAATAGTGCTTCCTCTGGAGGTGAAGTAACTAATGATGGTGATGCGAATGTTACAGCTCGTGGAGTTTGCTGGGGTACTACTATAAATCCCACAATTGCAGATTCCTATACAAATGATGGAACCGGGACAGGCAGCTTCACATCGAATCTTACAGGACTAAGCTTTTCCACGATCTATTATTATCGAGCCTATGCCACCAACTCTGTGGGAACAAGCTACGGCGAGGAATATTCCTTTCTCACTACTCCGGCAGGAACTGGAACTTCAGGTGATCCTTACCAGATTTCTACCCTCGCAGAATTACGCTGGATCAGTGAAAACTCCTCTACCTGGAATAAACATATTATCCAGACAGCAGACATTAACGCAGCAGACACACAGAACTGGAACAGCGGAGCAGGTTTCAGTCCGATTGGGAATAATTCGATTAGATTCTCAGGTGATTATGACGGACAGGGATTTGAGTTAGACGGCTTATTTATAAACAGACCTTCGACTAATTATCAAGGTTTGTTTGGCTTTACCGAAGGTGCTGAGATTTCGAACCTTGGCATAACCAACGTTACTATAAGCGGAAACGATTATACTGGTGGTTTGGTGGGGTTGATATATTATTATTCAACTGTCACCAATTGCTACAGCACCGGAAATGTAAGCGGAGGCGTTCGTACTGGTGGATTGGTTGGATTTAACTCTACAATTGCAACCATCACAAATTGCTTCAGTATGGGAAGTGTGAGCGGAAATGCTTATATTGGTGGTTTGGTGGGATTGAATTATTCTTATGTCAGCAACAGCTACAGTACCGGAGTTGTAAGCGGAATCCAATTAACCGGTGGTTTGGTGGGTCATAGTTCGGGTGGATCGGTAAACAACTCTTTCTGGGATACCCAGACTTCCGGACAAAGCTCCAGTAGCGGCGGAACCGGTAAAGCCACTGCCGAGATGCAGACGAGAACTACTTTTACAGATGTCGGGTGGGATTTTATAGGTGAAACCGCTAATGGTACGGATGATATTTGGGTTATTTTCCCATCAAACTATCCTACATTTACCCGGGAGTATGAACCACCTCTAATAACATCTATTGCGGATATTCCGAATGACCAGGGAAGAAATGTAAGTGTAACCTGGGATAGAAGTTCAATAGATGTATATGGTTCTTCTTATCCTATTGTAAGCTATAATCTTTGGATAGAATATCCCTTCGATACAAGAGGTTGCAGTATCACTACCGATATTGATGAAGTTGTCAACTCTTCCGCTTCATCATTTACCACCGCCAGGAAAAATATATTACTGCTGGATAGAGAAGGAGAAATTTGGATGATTGTCTTGAATCTTGCTGCTATGCAATGGGAATCTTATACGGCCTTTACACAGACATTTCAAGATTCGTCAACAACCACGGATAATCCTTCTACCTTCTTTGTGTCTGCCCATACTACCATACCGAGTGTCTATTTCTCATCGGATGTAATGAGCGGCTATTCCCTCGATAATATTGCACCGGATGCGACAGAGAATTTGGATGTGATTGTGAATTCAACTTCCAGAAGCAGCGTCTTGACACTAACCTGGAACGAAGTGTCCGAAGGAACCTGGCAGGGAAATTCTTATCCCGAGATCAATGGCATCTGGTATAAACTCTATGCTGGAAACGAACCCGATTTTATCTGTGATGGAACCACCTATCTTACCACAACTCAGGATTTAACTTATGAAGCTGATGTGACAGGATTTGATATGATGTTCTTCAAAATTGTCGTGAGTGATCAACCGGATGCTAACATTGATCGGATTCTGAATTCTAAAAGTAAACAAGTTAAGAAAAGAAATGAAAATAAAAAATGATGTTTTACAAGGAGGAAAAGTGAAAAACATAATGATTTTATCGTTGATGTTAGTCTTGATCGGTTCGATGTATGCCTTGGAGTCCGCACCGAGTGAAGTGGTGGGATTTGTGAAGTATGGATGTGTATCGACCACCGGAACGAATTTGAATCTTGTGGCACTGCCGCTGGAAACCGGCTATACAATGGCCAGCGATCTGGGAAATGCAATTGGAGCAGATGTGGTCAACGTCTGGGATGCAGCGGGTCAGGGTTGGCTTTCTGCTTCCAATCTTGGTTTTATGTGGGTGGATGATTTTGCACTGCAAGATGGTTACACTTATCTGGTAAACATTCTGGCAGATACAGATGTTTATATTGTCGGTAGTCTGATTATTCAGCTAGGCTATAATTTGATTACAACAACCGGCACAAATCTAAATCTGATCATGTGTCCAATGAATAGATCAGATTTAACGATGGCCAGTGAATTGGGAAATGACATTGGTGTTTGCGATGTTGTGAACAAATGGGATGCAGCCGGACAAGGTTGGCTTTCAGCTTCTAATCTCGGTTTCATGTGGGTTGATGACTTTGCCGTTGATATTGCAGATCCGCTCATGGTGAACGTGACAAGTGATACAGTCTGGCCTTCAGGCGAAGGGGACAATAAAGTTTCCCAAAAGCCAGCAAAAGTTAGGAAATAGGGGGACCGATGAAAAAAATATTTATACTCAATTTTCTTATTTTGGTTTTTGTCGGATTGTATGCAGGAACTCCTCATCCCGTTTATATTGGCGTAACTAATCCAAATGGAGCCGTGACCTGGCAAGCCTGGAATTTGGCTGCACCAAGTGATATCCTTACTCAAGGTGATACCGGTTGCAGCTGGAACGCTACTCAAAATTTGGTGTCGATTCAATGTGGAACTTTTACTGCACAATGGAATCCGGGAGAAACAATTCATGTGGAAGCAGTTGATGCTACAAGTGCATCGGATACTTATGAATTCATTTTAACAACAGCCGGTTTTCAATATTTTCCGGATGCGATGACTCTGGTTCCTTCCGGTCCCATCCCACCATCATTGGCGACTTTAGTTGCTCCCTCTGATGGTTCGATAATTCCGCCTGAAATGGTTTTGCTGGATTGGGCATATAGTGGTGAAGCAGTAACAGGCTTTGAAGTGTGGCTTGGATTGGCTGACGGTGATGCAGCTGAATGGATTGCAGATGTAACCAATGGAGATACTGAATATAACGTTGGTAATCTTGCTTTTTCTGCTGATTTCGAATGGTTCATTAAACCATACATAGAGACAACTAGCCTGCGCGCTAAAAAAGAAGTTCGTAAAAAGATACAAAAAATTTCTACTCTTCGTGGTGGACGCGAAGACAGAACATATCCGGCTGATCCGATAGTGACCTGGACATTTTCCATTTTTGATCCAACTCCACCTCCTCCACCCCCAGTCGTTCCAGCTGGCGGAGGGACATCCTTTTTTGCTTTTAACGGAGGAATTGGAACAGGAGGAGCAGGTTCTACAATTAGTTTCACACCTCCTGCTAATGGTGGCACAGGTGCTGTCGCTGTTTCTGTTGTCGATCCAGCCACAACTGGCTTGCCAAATCCTGAAAATACTGCTTTTGTTTATAACATTATCGGCTACAATGGAGACTTTCCAATTCACCTTGTATTTGAATGGGATTATCCCGCTCCGGCTGGTATTAGTTTACCATTATTACTGGTGAGTACAGACGGTGGAAATACTTTTGTGGACGTAGAAACCGATTCTGATGTGCAGAATGTGGTTTGGAATCTTGTTACACCACCTTATTCAGTTGGTTTTGATACATTCCATCTTTCGGAATGGGCAGCAGGCAATGGAGAAGATAATCCGCTCCCGGTAAGTCTTTCTTCATTCTCAGGAATGTATGATGATAACGCTCCCGTCTTGCGTTGGACTACCCAATCCGAAACCGATAATCTGGGTTGGAATATCTATCGCGGTTTAGCTGAAAATGGATTTGAAACAGGCAACAACATCCAGATCAATGCAAATTTAATCGATGGAATGGGGATTTGTACCGAACCAACAGATTATTCATTTGTTGATGAATATCCGGTCGTTGAAGGCGTGACATATTGGTATTGGTTGGAAAGCGTGAGTACTACAAATGAATTGGAACAACACGGACCAGTTTCGATAGAAATCCCGATCCAGGGAGAAATTCCCAATGCGGTTATCGAAACATATTTGAATAACAATTATCCGAATCCTTTTAATCCTCGCACAACGATCAACTTCAATATTGAAGAAGGAGAAACCGGGAAACTTACGATTTACAACGTGAAAGGGCAGGCAATATTAGCTGAGATATTTGAATCTGGAGAATACACTTTTGAGTGGAATGCAGAAGGTGTTTCGTCAGGAATCTATTTTTACAGGTTAACTACTCCAACCATGGATATAACGAAGAAAATGATACTGATGAAATAATTCGAATTTTCATGATATCTGTTCTATAAGGCAGAGTCATAAATAGCATAAAGCCGCTCTCCGAGCGGCTTTATGCGCAACTGGTGGGCCCAAGAGGAGTCGAACCTCTGACCATCCGGTTATGAGCCGGAAGCTCTACCAACTGAGCTATAGGCCCTGAAAATCTATAACTTCAAAGATCTATTAATTTTGAGTATGTAAAATCAAAATCACCCTTTTTCGTGTCAAGAATTTCCTGACGACGAAAATCAGAGTTAAATTTTTTATTAATCTGCTATTTCAAATTAAAATTATCGATAAACTTCATCAAAACATTGCTGCGGGTCGGATGGCGTAGTTTACGCAGTGCTTTATCTTCGATCTGGCGTATCCTTTCCCGCGTCACACTGAAAATATTTCCGACTTCTTCCAATGTACGGTGATAACCATCATCGATTCCGAATCGCAAGCGGATAACTCGTTCTTCGCGAGATGTTAATGTTCGCAGAATTTCATCCACCTGTTTTTTAAGCAGGGTCCGCTCTGCCATTCTTTCCGGTGAGATCGTTGCTTTATCTTCGATGAAATCTCCCAGCAGGCTGTCTTCATCTTCGTGACCGATCGGTTTATCAAGCGAAACAGGTTCTTTGGTGATAGCCAGAATGTTTTTAATCTTATCGACCGGCAGATCAAGAACATTGGCAATTTCGTCCGGATACGGCTCTCTGCCAAGTTCCTGCAGAAGCTTGCGGCTGGCACGTTTCACTTTGTTGATCGATTCGATCATGTGCACAGGAATGCGGATCGTGCGAGCTTGATCGGCAATTGCCCGCGTGATCGCCTGGCGAATCCACCAGGTGGCGTAAGTACTGAATTTGAATCCCTTTCGGTAATCGTATTTTTCCACAGCCCGCATCAAGCCGGTGTTGCCTTCCTGAATGAGATCGAGAAAATCCAAACCGCGATTATTATAACGTTTGGCAATGCTGACGACCAATCGCACATTTGCTTCGATCATTTCATTTTTGGAACGCTCTTTCATCTTTTCGCCGCGTTCCACTTCTGCCAGCAAGTCCACCATTTCATTGGCGGTCATCTTGGTTTCCAGTTCCACCCGGCGAATTTTACGGCGGGCATTTTTGATCTTCCTCAGAGTTTCAACAAAAACATTCGGTTCGATATTCGTTTCGGAATAAACAGCATCATAATCTTCGGGAGATTTATTGGCTTTACGACCAAAAGTGCAGATCTCTTCGATCGAATATTTCCTGATCTTGGAAAGCTGGCGGATCGTTTTCTGACTGTCTTTGATCCTGTCCACCAGGCTGCGGATACGATAGACCATTCTTTTCAGAAGTTTTTCATTGTAGGTAAGCCGGTCGAAAATATCCATGATCCTTTGTCTTCTCTTTTCAATATTTTCATGATCCAGCAGGTGTCCTGAATCATCGTATTCGCTGGCATCGATCTGTTCACCGATTTCTTCAAAAATCACATCCGTATCTTTGATGACCAATTCCAAAGCGTTGATCAAACTTGCTTCCTGAACTTTGTCCATCCAGGTGCCGTATTCAATTTTAAAAATATGATCCAGTTTAACGCGTTTTTCACGGTATCTATGCAGAAAGTTTTCCATTTCCCGCAAAGTACTACCACTCATGAATATGTATTTATTAATATACTTCTGTCCGCTTTCAATTTTTTTGGCGATGCGGATTTCACCTTCTCTGTCCAGAAGCGGAACACGTCCCATTTCGCCCAGATACATCCTGACAGGATCATCATAATAGCGTTTGTTCTGGAATTTTTTTGTAGATGCAGCCTTCTTCACAGAAACTTTTTTCTTGGTAACACGCTTCTGTGTTTCATCGATCAATTCAATGCCTTCTTCCACAAGATCATTTATGATATCATCGATTTTGTCTAAAAATATTGGATTATTCGGCAGAATATTATTAATCTGTTTGAAAGTTAGAAGATTGTCATTCTTGCGTGCAAGATCCACAAGCTTTTTGATACAATCGTTATAACTAAGCATTCACTCTCCTTTTAATAAAGGGTATTTCTCACGATTTTTTTGTTAAGCGTCAGAATCATCTTTTTCAGCTCTTTCTTTTTGGAGGTAAGCTCCATGTCTTGTGGATTTTCTAAAATCCGACTATTAATATTTTTGAGCTCTTTTTGATATTTCCTCAACTTAAGGTCATTAATTAATTCTTCGACTGCAACGTTAGGTGCGTCAGACATGATCAGTTCTGCGATAGTGTTTTGCACAACAATATCATCGGTTAGATCGATCAGAGCTGAAACTTGAGCCATGTCTTCTAAATGCTCCTGTAATAATTTAAAAATTTTACTATAAACATCTGAAAAAAAATAACTCGAATCTAACTCTTGTGCAACTTTTTTATAAGATATTATATTATTTAATATTTCACGGATTATGTTTTTCTCATCGCCAAATTTATCCAAGGCCATACCTGAGTTTGGATTGCGGTTTGTAGAGCCTGTGGGATTGCGCTTTTTCCTGATGCGGCTGGAAATTGCCTGAACACTGATTTTGAAGACTTCAGAGATTTCTCTGACGAGTAATTCTTTGGCAATTTGATCGTTCATCTCAGTCAAAATATCGATGAATGTATCCAGTTTTTCCCGTTCATCCATGATTAAAGATTTATCTTCAAATAAAAAATTCGGCAACGTTTTCGCCGTGTCGATGAGAGCCTGGAAATCATCGGTTTCATTGTTCATCAGGAATGTGTCGGGATCATCGTTTTCAGGTAGATCGACCAGATGCGCTTTATGACCGGCTTTGATGACATTTCCGGCAGCTCGAACAGCAGCTTTGCGTCCGGCTTTGTCTCCATCATAAACGATATAATAATTGTGCGTGAAGCGGCTGAGAAGATTGATCTGTCCGTCGGTGAGCGAAGTTCCCAACGAAGCAACGGAATTGGTGAAACCACTTTCGAACAACCGTAAAAAGTCTGTGTAGCCTTCACAGATCAATACAAAATCTTTCTTCTGAATTTCGTATTTTGTCAGGAACAAACCGTAGAGTTCATTCCCTTTTGTATAAATTTCAGTAGTTGGTGAATTTACGTATTTTCCGCCTTCCTGGCCTTCCAATAAAATTCTGCCGCCAAAAGCGATGATTTTACCGCTGTGATCGTGGATGGGGAACATCAGCCGTTGACGGAAAAGATCCCTTCCGTTGCTGGTAAAAAGTCCGGTTTGGGGAATGATCTGCTCATTTATACTGTTTTTTATGAGCGCATTTCGCAAGGCATTAAAGCTGTCCAAAGCAAAACCGATCTGGAATTTACGGATCGTGTTTTCCGAGATATTTCTTTTTTTCAGATAATCGAGAGCAAAATCTCCATGATTATATAAATTGTCTTCGAAGAAATGTCCTGCCAATTCGTAGATTTTATAGATCAGGTCGCGTTTGCTGCTTTTTTGTTTTGTAAAAGCTGTCTGCTGCATGACGATTCCGGCTTTTTCTGCTAACTTTTTCAGCGCTTCAAAGAAAGAAATCTTTTCGTATTCCTGCACAAAATGGATGGCATTTCCGCCTTTTCCGCAGCCAAAACATTTGAAAATCTGTTTCTTTTCGCTGACCACGAACGAAGCGGTTTTTTCATCATGGAAGGGGCAACGGGCTTTGTAGCTACTGCCGGTTTTTTTCAACGGAAAGTAACTTCCAATAATATCAACGATATTGTTTCTTTCGAGCACTTCATCGATTTGCCGTTGATCCATTTTTCCCCTTAATTCTCTAATTTAATAACTGTTACGCCATCGCCGCCAGCTTCGGGAGGAGGTGAAAAAAAGTCGATAACTTTTTTATTTTGTTTCAGGTATTGCCGAACTTTCAGCCTTAGAGCTCCGGTTCCTTTGCCATGCACGATACGGATTCTTTCCAGTCCGTTCATCAGAGCATTGTCGATAAATGTCTCAATTTTGGGAAACGCTTCATCGAAAGTATTTCCGAGGATTTTCAATTCCAGTTTAACTTCTGCTTTTGGAAGGTTGATCTTTTTTGCTTTTCTTCGTATGGATTTCTTGGTGATTTCCAGCAGGTTATCTTTGGAAGTCTTGAAAAAGATTCCGCCCATATCAACTTTAACAGAATTTTCAAAAATATCCACGATCTCGGCTTCGGTTTCCAGGTCTTTCAGCCAGACAGAATTTCCAATCTGCGGATCGATGACTTGATCTCGTTGAAAATCTTGAAGATCATCTGCCAATTTACTGAATTCTTGATTTCGGTGGGTGATTTTATTAAGAGCTTTTTCCATTTGTTCTTTGCGGTTTTTCCGGTCGGATTTTTTGAGGTTGGAAATTTCTTCGTTCAATTCTTTTTGCAGTGTAGTCAGGAAATCTCTGGCTTCTTTCACGGATTGTTTTTTGATGTTTTTGCTGTCATTTTCCAGCTCATCGAGCTTCTTTTGATATTCATCGATCTTTTGATTGAGCAGAGCGGTTTTCAATTTGTACTGGTAATTCTGCCGTGCCAAAGATTTTTTTTCTTCGCTCATTTTCATCAGCAGATCGGTCATTTCCACATTCTGGCTACCGGTGAGTTGCCTGGCTCTTTCGATCAAGGAATTTTCCATTCCAAGTCGAGAAGCAACTTCGATGGCAAAGCTGTTGCCGGGCAAGCCAAGTTTGAATTTGTACGTCGGCTGATGTTTGTCGGAATCGAATTGCATGGCAGCATTCATGCAATTTTCATGCTGCTCGGCAAAGACCTTGAGTGCAGTATAATGCGTTGTGATCACACCCAGGCAATTATTATCGGTTAATTTTTCCAGGATGGCTTGAGCCAGAGCAGAACCCTGTTCCGGATCTGTAGCAGCGCCGATTTCATCGATGAGAACAAGAGAATTATCATCCCCGTGTTTCACCATGAATTCGATATTTTTGATGTGAGATGAAAAAGTGCTGAGCGCATTTTCCAGGGACTGGTTATCGCCAATATCGGCAAAAACTGCTGAAAACATGCCGATCACACTGTCTTTTTCTGCTGGGATCGGTAATCCTGTCAGCGCCATCAAAGTCAGCAATCCAACGGTTTTGAGAGTAACGGTTTTCCCGCCGGTATTTGGTCCCGAAATCAGCAGCAGATGAAAATCTTTTCCCAATTCCAGATCGAAGGGAATCACTTTCTCCCAATTTCCCAGAGCTTCGATCAGAAGTGGATGCCTGGCTTTGATCAGGTTCAAATAAGGTGTTTCTGAAATTTTCGGTTTTTCTGCCTGCAAGCGGTTGGCAAAACGACCGGCGGCAAAATAGAAATCAAGCTTCTGCAGAATTTTGGTGTTTCCGATGATTTCATTTTTGTATTCCCGGATTTGAACTGTGTATTCACTGAAAATCCGAAAGATTTCCTGTTTCTCTTCGCTGCTCACCAGGTCGATCTCATTATTCAAACCGATTACTTCCTGCGGTTCGATGAAAACCGAAGATTTGCTGGCTGACCTGCCGTGCACGATGCCGGGAATGAAGGAAGTGAAATTATCTTTGATCGGGATCACGAACCTGCCGTCCCGCTGAGTTACGATCTTATCATGCAAGTAGTTTTTACTGGAATAATCTTCCAGTGCAGCATTCAAAGTAGAAACGATGTTCTTGCGTAATTTTCTTTTTCTCGATCGAATGGAAGCAAGCTGGGAAGAAGCCGAATCTTTCACTTCAGCATCAGCATCGAAAATCTGCTGAAAACGGTTTTCCAGATCAGGCAAAACTAAAATGCCATTGATAATTTTAGCATAATGAGGATAGTCTGCTTCCATATCGGGCGGACAATAAATGCCGTTAGCCGCAGTCAGATTAAAATAAATTTGCTGGAATTCTTCAAAGTTGTAAGTTTGATGTTTTAGTTCCAACAGCAGTTTTTCAATATCAGATATTCTGGAAAAGTTGAATGAAATATTATTCCTGAGAAGTTCCTGGATTTCCGCAGTCAGAGAAAGGCGATATTCGATCTTGATTTTATCATTCAAAGGTTGCAGAAAAAGTGCAATCTCTTTGCCCGGAATGCACTGGCATTCTTCTGCAATGATGTTTTTTATTTTATTATATTCCAGTTGGGAATATGAACTTTTATTATCTAAATCAGACATTTCTACAAATATTTATTAATAATTTGAGACATTATTTATGGTTTTTCCAAATGATAAGAAGGCGATATTTTTACAATGCTTTGTTAATCTTCTCATCAACCTCTTGAATTTTATCTTCGATCGGTTTTTTTATTGAATCGAGTTCCGGCAAGTTTCCTTCGATCAGGTTTGTGCCGTAGCGGATATACTTGATGACTACTGATTTATTGGTATATTCGGGGAGGTGTTTTCGCCAAGGTGATAAATCGAGTGCAACCAGGATGATGGCGATGATCAACGCTCCATTCAGAAGACCGAACACCATTCCCAGAATTCTGTCGGCGCAACCCAGGTTCAGGATCGACATGATCTTTTTCAGTAAATATGAAATCAACCGAATAGTGAGAGAAATTACCAGGATAATCAAAACATAAGATATGATGATTGCGAAAATTTCCTGCAATCCCAGTTCGATTATCAGCATATTTTGCAGCGGTTTACTGAAATTGGCAATGAGAACGATTATAACGATCAAACCAAAAACACCGAGCACGCTCGCGATCAGTCCTTTTCTAAGCCCGTTTAACAGGAACAATAAAAGAAAGACACCCAGTATGATATCAATTATCTGCATAATTCTTTCCTCTCATTTTGTTTATAAAAATTCAATATAAACCGTGCTGAAAAAAATTGGGGAGACATCATTTCTCCCCACTATATTTACTTACTAAGATCAAAAACATTTTGCAATCTGCTTCAAAATTGCAATTTCGCTCTCACGATCATACTGAGAGTTTTGCCATCGGCTCTGCTTCCCAGTTTTTCTTTCAGGGTTTTCATCAAACTGCCCATATCTTTCATGGAAGGTTTTTCCAGTTCTTGGACTGCTAAATCTACTTCAGCAACCAGTTCTTCTTCCGAAAGCAGTTGAGGCAAATAACTGCCGATGATATCAATTTCTTTTTGCTCGATCTCAGCCAATTCGGGGCGCTTGCCCTGAATATAGAGTCCGATCGCCTGCTGCCGGCTTTTCACCTGTCCCTGCAAGACAACGATCGCTTCTTCTTCCGAAAGCGGTTTTTTCACTTTGATCTCTTCATATTTGAGAGCAGATTTTAGTGAACGCAAAACCGTTAATCGAGCCTTATCTTTGCTGCGTTGAGCTGCAATGATATCATTATCGATTTGCTTGATCATTTTTCTTAGAAATTTTTGTTAAATCTGTTTTGCTTTCTTAATAATTTGAGAGCTTTTCTGCGAGCTTCTTTTTCTTTTCTACGACGCTCGACAGAAGGCTTTTCATAATAATTATTCTTTTTTATGTCTGAAAGCAATCCGGCTTTTTCGCAGGATTTTTTAAATTTCCTGAGAGTAACCTGGAAAGATTCGCCTTCTCTAGCAATAATCTTCGGCACTAAATTCACCTCCTTTTCATAACGTGATTATCAAAAATTTTATATCTCGTTTTATTGTCAAGCACGTAAAATTTTATTTATTCTTATGTTATAAGGAATTTAATGTCTTAAGCTCATTCATAATAAGTAATTTCCTGATTTTAAGGTAGTTAGAATTTATGTCTGTTAATTATTTTACAAAAAAAACTTGTATAAAAAACATAGGTTTTCGTTATGGCTCTCAAAAAATATTTTCGCTAATATTGTGGAGGAAAATAAATGTTAGAAGGTATGAGAAAACACTTTTCATGGATTATATTAGTTATCGCAGCGGTTTTTATATTATCCATGGCTATTGGAGGGATTTCCAGTATTTTTGTGAAAAATTCAAATAAATATGTGGGAGTCATCGAAAACAGAAATATTACCTATCCTGAATTCAAGGATATGCTTGGCAGCACTTATACAAGTTATACTCAGGAAAATCCGGATACAGAAATTGATGATAAAATTTCCAAAGATCTGAATGATAAAACCTGGAACAATTTAGTGCAGGTTACTCTTTTTGCAAGAGAGATCAAAAAGCGTCATATCCGAGTAACGGAAGATGACGTGATTGCCAAACTTCAGAATCCGGCAGATGACATCAAAGATATCGAACAATTCCAAACTGATGGAGTTTTCGACAGCAAAAAATATACTGATATGTTGTATGATAATGCAGATTTTGCCTCCTATATGGAGAGAAGAGTGCGCGGAATGCTGCCATACGACCTGCTTTATGAAAATGTGAAGTCGGAAGTTGTTTTCACTCCTGCAGATCTGGAAGATCAATACATCAAAGACAATACTAAAGCTGATGCGAAAATTATCTATTTCGATCCGAAACTGGCAGGCGAAATTGAAGTTACCGATGAAGAAATTCAGGCTTATTATAATGAACATTTGGAAGATTACAAAAAAGGACCGGCCCGAAAACTGAAAATTGTCAGTATCCCGCTGGAACCGAGTGAAGCAGACAAAGCGGTAGCGAAAGTCAAAATCGATTCTCTGTATCAGTTTGTTATCAGCGGTGCTGATTTTGCTGAAACTGCCCGGGATTTTTCTGAGGATACATCCGCTTCCAATGGTGGAGATCTGGGATTTTTTAATGAAGGCAAAATGGTGAAAGAATTTAATGATGTAGCTTTTGCCATGAAAATTGGAGAGATCAGCGAACCGGTGATGACACAATATGGCTGGCACATCATCAAATGCACCGGTAAACAAACAGATGAAAAAGGACTGCCGCAAGTAAAAGCAAGTCACATTCTCATCAAATTTGCACCTTCAGAAGACACAAAACAGAATCTGGAAATATTAGCCAACGATCTTTATGACAAGATCAAGGAAGAAGGTATTGATAAAGTTGCAAAAGATTTAGCTTACGAAGTTCAGGAAAGCAAAGAGTTTTATGTCGATACTCCCTATATTTCAAATGTAGGTAAGAATGAGGAATTGGTAGCTTTTGCCTTCCACAATAAAGTAGGAAAAATACACGAACCGCTGAAGCAAAGCAATGGAAGCTACATTGTTGCCCAAATTTCTTATAAAGTTGGAGATCACTACCAGGAATTAACTGAAGTTGAAGCCAGGGTGAAAAGAGAAGTTCAACAGCAAAAGAAATTGGACACTGTGATCGAGATGGGCGATAAATTTATCGCTGCCAACCCGCCGGATACTTATTTGAAGGCTGCTGAATCAGAAGCAATTTCTATTATTGATGGAAAGGACATCACTTCTGAAAGTGCGATTCCCGGCATCAGAAAAGACACAGTTCTAAATGAATCTATCATGGCTACGAAAGTAGGTGAAAATACCGGTTTGATTAAAGGTGAATATGCAGCTTACATAGCTTTTATCACAAAGCATCAGGAACCTGATATGGAAAAATTCGAAAAGGAAAAAGATTCCTTATTTACAACTGCTTTGGAAAAGAAGAGAAATGATTACTTGAATACCTGGTATAGGGACTTGCTCGATAATGCCAAAATCACAGATAATAGAAGTTCGTTTTTTGATTAGAATATAAAGCATAAATTAAAAGCCGGCTTGAGTTTCAAACCGGCTTTTATTATTCTTACAATTTCAAATTTTGCAATAACTATTGAATTTTTAAAACTTCAGTAATAGCTTGTTCGAAAGAAGCTTTCGGAAGTGCACCCATAGCCATCTGAGGTTTGCCATTCATAGGTGCGAACAACAATGACGGAATACTTCTGATGCCAAAAGCTGCCGCCAGTTCCTGTTCTTGCTCCGTATCGACTTGATAGATATCTAATTTCCCTTGATATTCTTGAGCCAGCTCTTCCAGGATCGGATGTACCATTTTGCAGGGACCGCACCAATCTGCATAAAAATCGATGATTGCCGGTTTCTCGCCTTTGAATTTCCAATCCTTGTTATTTTCATAATCATAAATTTTTAATTTAAATGTTTCTTGTGTTAATTTTTCCATTCTTTCACTCCTCTGAATTATATTTTTATAGCAAAAATAAGCAGATATTAAACAATGTCAAGTTTTTGTTAAAATAAATGAATCTTGCAAACAGAATGAAAAAAACTTGTCAGAATTTTAGTTAATTAATTTATTACTACAATAAAGAATTGGGTGTTGGGAATTTATGAAAAAATCTGTCTTAATCGCATTAATAGTCTTGTATTTCGGGCTTTGCTTCTCAGCAACTACGCACATTGACAGCCTGGAATCTGCGGTTAAAAAAGTACGCGGATTAGACAAAGTTCATATTCTCAACCAGCTTTCCGACATTTATCAAGCCACTTCACCGCGAAAAAGCATCGAGTTAAGCACTGAGGCTTATGAAATTGCCTCCAACCTGAAAGATAACAAGGCGATGGCGGTTTCTTTAAATAATATCGGAGAAAGCAACTATCGGCTGGGAAATTATCAACAGGCGCTCAGTTATCATTTGAATGCTTTGAATATTTTTATGGAAATGAATGATAAGGCCGGTTTGGCGAAATCTCACCAGTACACAGGTATGACCCAGCTCCGGCTCTGCAATTATGATCGCGCGCTGTATTATTTTTTGAATTCACTGCAAATCGATCGGGAACTGGATAATCAACCGGGAGTTTTGAAAGCTCTGAACAGCATCGGTGAATTGTATTACAACCTGAATAATTATGATAAAGCACTGGAATATTACCAGGAAGCGCTCGCTTTGGAAGACCGGATCGGCAGTCTGGAAACGATTTCCATAACCTTGAATAATATCGGATTAGTTCATTTGAAAAAAGGTGACTTTAATAACGCTCTTCAATATTATATGCGCAGTTTGCAAGTCGAGCGGGAAACTAATAATACCAGCGGAATTGCCACGGCTTTTTTCAATCTGGGGCTGGTTTACAAAAATCTGCAGGATTACGACAAAGCTCTGGATTATTTTGGTCAATCGCTGGATTTGACCCTGGAAAGCGGCAGCAAATATGAAATTGCTGATACCTTCATAAATATCGGAAATATTTATGTGCAGTTGAACCAGCTTGATCTGGCTTTTGCCAACCTGACTCAGGGATTGCAGATTGCTACGGATATAAATGCACGAAGTTTGCTGCAAGACGGATATTACAGTTTTTATGAATATTTCAGTAAAAAGGGTGTTTCCCAGAGAGCATTTGAATATTACAAGCTCTATGCCATTGAAAAGGAAAGAATTCTTACCAACGAAACATCCAGGCAGCTTTCAGAATTACAAACCGGGTTCACCCAGCTTGATAATGAAAAGCAGATAGCTTTGCAGGAAAAAGACCAGGAAATCGGTAAACTTGTTTCGGATAAAAAACGGCTTTTTAATCTGCTTTTGATTTGTGGCGGAATTGCTGTTTTATCTGCTACTGGGATTTTGTATTATCGAAATAGGCAGGCTGCCGTCCTGAACCGCAAACTGCAACAGGAAGTCCTGGAAAAAGAAGATGTAGAAAAACAACTGAATAAACGACTGGTCATAGAAAAAATCATCTCCAGCATTTCATCCAGGTTCATCAAAATCGATGATTTTAATAATGTGATCAAAATTTCCCTGGAAGAGATTGGAAAAATCTGCAATGCCAGCAAAGCGAGTCTTTTCCTGATTAGTGAAGACAACAGCCAGATGGACCGAACCCATGAGTGGATCGATTCCGGCTTGGGAATGCTGCCGCCCAGTGTTAAAAGTATTTCGATCGATAGGAACAACTGGTGGATGGAGCAGCTTAAACACGGAGCCATTATTCATGTGGATGATGTTTCCATGATGCCGGTAGATGCTTCCGTGACTAAAGTGATTTTAGATAAACAGGGTGTGAAAGCGGCTCTTGCTTTTCCCATAAAATTCAAAAATAAACTGATCGGTTTTGTCAGCTTTGAAAATGTCGAAAAGACCGATAAATGGCCTACTGAAGATTTTGCCCTGCTTGGTTTATTCTCCGAAACCATCGGGCTCTATTTTGAACGCAAGGAACTGGAAGACCGGCTGCGGAATTCCAATAATATCCTGGAAACTCGAGTTCAGGAACGAACCAAAGAATTAGCAGAAGCCAACCAGGAACTACAGATCGAGATAGCGGAACGCCGCAGAGCGCAGCAGGAACTGAATGAAAGCTTTCTGCGTTTGAAAAAAGCGATGGAAGAAACCGTGAACGCTCTCATTTCTGCTGTGGAAATACGCGATCCATACACGGCCGGTCACCAGTTGAGAGTTGCCACTCTCAGCCGCGAAATCGGCCTGGCAATGGGACTTTCCAAAGAAGAGCTCGACGGGATCAGGATTGCTGCGATCCTACATGATATCGGCAAAATATACGTTCCGGCAGAAATCCTGACGAAACCCAGCTCACTCACAGAAACAGAATTCAGTATGATCAAAAATCATCCGCTGGCCGGATATGATATCCTCAAAACGATCGATTTTGATCTGCCGGTGGCAATGATTGTTTATCAGCATCATGAGAGAATGGATGGTTCCGGTTATCCTCAGGGACTGGCCGGTAATGAGATCATGCTGGAATCGCGCATCGTGCATGTTGCCGATGTCGTCGATGCGATGATCTCTCAAAGACCATATCGTTCTTCACAGGGCATTGATGAGGCTTTACACGAATTGCAGAGATACGCCGGCATCCGCTATGATGAAGAAGTTGTGCGTGTTTGTCTGGAACTTTTCACTACTCATGGCTTTCAATTCGAGGAGATCAAAGTCCGAACTTCTCAAAGAAAATAAAAGCATAATTTGATAGTATAGAATCAACTTCTATTGAGGATTTATGGAATCAATTTTAAAAGCGCTTCAGTCTGCTATTGAAGTATGGGATCCGTACACAGCTCAACATCAAAAACGGGTAGCCCAACTGGCTTTGGCTGTTGCCGAAGAGATGAAACTTTCAAATTCGAGGAAAGAATTACTGCGATATGCAGCTCTTCTGCACGATATTGGCAAAATAAATTTACCGCTGGAACTGCTCAGTAAACCAGGCAAACTGGAAAATTGTGAGATCAATTTGATCCATCGTCACAGCGAAATCGGATTTGAAATTCTAAAGCGGATCGATTTTCCTCCGGAAGTTGCTCAGATCGTTCTTCAACACCATGAAATGATCGATGGCACCGGTTATCCCCGAGGCTTGTTCGGATCTGAAATTCTTCTGGAAGCACGCATTTTAATGGTTGCTAATACAATCGAAGCAATATCATCTAATCGACCCTATCGTCCTGTTATCGGCATGAAAGAAGCGCAGGATGAAATCAAAAAAAATCGGGGTAGTAAATACGATCCTGAGGTGGTGGATGCCTGTATGCTCGTACTGTTGGAAAAGAAATTCACCCTGGATGATCTGAAAATCCATAAATTGGAGACATTTTCACAGTTTGCTTTCCAAGACCGATATGAAACAGATCCGTCCTGATCAATAAAATGAAACAGGTTTTATCAAAACATATTAACCTTTCAAATCCGGTTTACCTGGATTATAACGCCACGACTCCAGTCGATCCTCGCGTAGTAGAAAAGATGCTGCCTTATTTGCTGGAACATTTCGGCAATCCATCCAGTGCGCATGATTATGGCGTTCAAACCAGAAAAGCTGTGCAGAAAGCCAGGCAGCAGGTGGCTAATCTGATCAATTGCGAACCGGAAGAAATTGTCTTCACCGGCAGCGGAACGGAATCCAATAATCATGCTTTACGCGGTTATGCTTTTGCCCACAGGAAGGATGGAAACCACATTATCACCACAGCAATCGAGCATCCGGCCATTCTTAAAGTATGCGAATATTTAAAAAATCAGGGCTTTGAAATCACTGTTTTACCGGTTGATAAATATGGCTTGGTCGATCCAAAAGATGTGGAAAATGCGCTTAAATTGACAACGATCCTGATCTCTGTGATGCATGCCAATAACGAAGTCGGTACGATCCAGCCAATCAAAGAAATCTCTGAAATTGCGCATCAGCATCAAGTTGCGCTGCATTGCGATGCGGCTCAATCGGTTGGAAAAATCCCGGTTGATGTTCAAGATTTGGGGATCGATCTGCTTTCCATTGCCGGGCATAAACTTTATGCACCCAAAGGTGTGGGAGCGCTTTACATCAGAACCGGAATTGAATTGGAAAAATTCATGTTGGGCGGGGGACAGGAAAACGAGAGAAGAGCCGGAACGGAAAATATTCTGGAAATTGTCGGGTTGGGCAAAGCAGCAGAAATTGCGGGAGAAAGTATTGAACGCGAAATGCTGCATAATCGTAAAATGCGGGACTTGCTTTGGGAAGGGATCAGAGCCGAATTTCCCGACGTAAAATTGAACGGCCATCCTGAAAGATGTCTTCCCAATACTTTGAACGTGAGTTTTCCCGGGCTTGATGAATTCACTCTGTTGGAGGTTTTTGTGGATATTGCAGCTTCTGCCGGAGCAGCCTGTCATTCCGATAATATTTCCATTTCAACTGTTTTACAGGCAATGAAAGTTCCGCTGGAATATGCCCGCGGAACCATCCGTTTTTCCACAGGTAGATTCACCACAGAGCAACATATCCTGGATGCTTTGAAAAAACTAATTTCCACAATCAAAATGTAGGTTCCGGATTTGAATAAAATTAAGATATTCTTTGCGTTGGCTATTTTATCCTTCACGCTGATTTTTGCGGAAGAAATGCAGCAACGACCGAAGATCGGATTGACTTTGAGCGGCGGTGGAGCGCGCGGAATAGCTCATATTGGGGTTCTCAAAGTATTGGAAGAAGCTGGCATCAAAGTGGATTATATCACCGGAACCAGCATGGGAAGCATCATTGGCGGTCTTTATGCAATTGGCTATTCACCCGCAGAAATGGAAAAAATCATTTTGGCTCAAAACTGGGATGAAATTCTGCTGGATGAAATTTCATTGCGCAACATTTCAATAGAAGAAAAAGAAGATTGGGGAAAATACATCGGTTCTTTTCCGATTGAGAAGGGAAAGATCAACCTGCCGGTAGGTCTGGTGGCTGGTCAGCAGGTTTATTCATTCATCAATAAACTCTGTCTTTCGGTGCATCACGTCGAAAATTTTTCTGATCTTCCGATTCCGTTTTTGTGTATCGCAACCGATATCGAAAAAGGAACAGAAGTGGTATTGAAGAGTGGATTTCTACCTGATGCGATCCGGGCCAGTATGTCGATTCCTTCTGTGTTTGCTCCCATCGAGATCGATGGCCAACTCCTGGTAGATGGAGGCCTGGTAAGAAATTTCCCGGTTTCAGATGCTTTGAATATGGGCGCTGATATTGTCATTGGAGTAGATGTGGGAATTCCGCTTTATGCCAAAAAAGACCTTAATTCATTGGTTAGGATATTGAATCAGGCAATGACTTTTCAAAGTGTGGAATCCAATAAATATGAACGTGAACTATGTAATATTCTCATCGAACCGGCTGTTAATGATTACTCGATCATGGATTTTAATAAAGCAGCAGCATTAATTGCTTTGGGTGAAGAAGCCGGCCGGGAAATGTTGCCTGAACTCCTAAAATTGCGTGATAAAATGAACCAGTATCCAGATCCACCAGAAGTAATTCCTCTTACCAATATTGAAGAAATCTATATCAAAAGAATTTACGTACAGGGATTAAGAAAAGTCTCCATGAATTTGGTGTTGGGTAAACTTGGATTTACAAAAGAACGTTGGATAAAAACTTCAAATCTACAACAAGCTATTGAAAGAGTGTATGGCAGCCAGTATTTCGAAAAAGTTTCCTATAAACTGGAACCGGATCAAAATGGCGTGGATCTTTTTGTACGGGTAGTTGAAAAATCTTCCAGCAATCTGAATTTTGGCTTTCATTACGATTCAGACATGGATGCAGGAGTTCTTATCGACGCTACTTTCCGCAATAAACTAATCATGGGTTCCAAACTTTCCATTGGCGCAAAGTTAAGTGAAAATTCAGCCTACAAGATGTCTTATTTTGTTCACACCGGCTGGAAACCCGGTTTTGGCTTTGAAATTTCGATGAAAGGTAAGGATTTCACTGTTCCTATTTACAATGAAGATCGGGAAAAAGTTGACATTTATAACTATTCTACCTCTTATTCGGCGTTTGATATTTCAACAATTTTTTCCAATGATTTCACTATTGGCGCAGGATTGGGATTTGAAAACAACAACGTGAGGCCGGAGATCATCCAGGGTAGTTTTGATTATCAGCAGTTTTTTTACAGATTTTATTGGCTGATAAACACATACGATAGAACCACTTATCCCCGCAAGGGAGTAGATTTGTTGTGCCGGATGCAAAAGACAATCGAGATTGGAAACAGTCTCAATTTGGATAGATCGCCGACGACCACCTATCAATTCCAGATGACAGTAGTTGATAAATTCAGCGATAAACTGGTTTATACCGAAAGTGTCTGTCTCGGTTCCCTGAAAGGAGCCGAGATGCAGGACGATTCGTTCTTCTATCTGGGTGGATTGCATCAGCCCGAAGTAAATATAATCCCGTTTGTCGGCTACAAATTCATGTCTCTTTCCGCAGAAAACGTCGCTGTTTTTTCTTCCGCTTTGCGTTATGAAATAAAAAATAACTTCTATACAACTATCACTGGAAATTGGGCAAAAATCGGCAGCAGTCTGGATGGGTTGATAAACAGCAACCAAATTTATCAGGGTTATGCTGCTTCACTTGGTTTGATGACACCGATCGGACCGTTGGAAGTTACTGCTTCCGGTGGAGATGAAACGGAAAAACTATTATATTCAGTTAATATTGGATATTATTTTTAGAATGAGTATTTTAAATATTGAGATCAAAGCAATTTGCAGCGATCCTTCTAACATACGAGACATTCTGCTTTCCAGGAAGGCTGATTTCAAAGGAACCGATCATCAGATAGATACATATTTCAAAGCCAACCACGGCCGCTTCAAAATGCGGGAAGGCAACATCGAATACAGCCTGGTTCATTATGATCGTGAGGATATTTCCGGTCCCAAAAGATCGGCTGTGATCTATTATCATCCCCGCAAAACCGACCCAATCAAAGAGCTGCTTTCCAGAGCGATCGGAGAGCTGGTGGTTGTGGATAAACAGCGCGAGATTTATTACATCGATAACATAAAATTCCACATCGATATTGTGAAAGAGTTAGGCAGTTTTGTAGAAATCGAAGCGATTGATAAAACCGGTGAAATCGGAGCAGAAAAACTTTATGCACAATGTCGGGAATACTTGGATTTGTTCAAGATTCCTGAGGAAGATCTTCTCACCAATTCCTACAGCGATATGCTTTTGGATAAAGAAATTTTAATCAGAATAGGAACAATCGAAGAAGTTGTAGAACTTTCACTGCAAATACCTGAATTTGATTATGTATATGCCGCAGCGGAATATTATAAAAGATTCAAAGAAAGACGCTCTTTGATCCTTATTGCTGAATGTGATGGCAAACCAGTCGGTTTCAAAGTCGGATGCAGCACGGAAGATCATTTTCAATCTTTAATGGGAGGTGTTCTGCCGGAATTTCGACGAAAAGGAATCGCTGATAAGCTGGCAAAATTCCAGGAACAATGGTGCCGGGAAAATAATTTCACTACGGTTCGATTCAGAACCAAAGCTAAATTCAAAAACATGTTGTTTTTTGCCCTTTCACGGGGATTTAATATTATAAGTTTTGAAGACAACGATTTTAATTATTTGGAAAACCGAATATTATTGGAGAAAAAACTATGAAAATCAAAATTGTGATATTATTGTTGATTGTCTCGCTTTCCTGTTTTGCCAAAAACATGAGTTTTAAAATGGCTTCCACCGGAACCGGATATTATCCTGAATACACATCCTACGAGTATGATTCACCCGTCACCGGGATCAGGTTGAATGCAGAGCTTTATCATTTATTGAAACTTGCAGGCATTGGCGGAACCTACATGTTCCAACTGAAAAGCTACGATCACCGCATCGATCTGGCGCGGTTTTACGACGTTTATGTTCATAATTTTTCCAGTTTTGTGGAAGATGATAAATACCTTTTGTGGGGTTTTTACGGTGGAATCAGATATACAAAGCTGGATTACGTTCACTATAAAACAAAGTTGGATATGAGCCTGAATATGAACCGTCCGCTGCTCGGTTTTAAATTTGCTTCCGAAACCTGGGGTTTCGACATCAGTTGGACGCAGGCGGAGAACCGCAAACCAATTCTTGGTTACGAGATCAAATTCCGTAGTTCCACCGGAGTCATTTTTCAGATTGGCCGTGCCAATCGTGGCCCGATGAATGGTGCCGAATCTGATCTTCATGTTTATGCCGGGTATGAGTTTTTTATGTGATGGAGATGCTTTCATTTTTTCTCCCCTTCACAAGGGGAGACGCGGCTTTAGCCGAGAGGGGTTTTGTGAAACCAATAATTAATTTTGGATTAGTTGAAATTGAGAGAATTTAAGATTCGTACTTGCAAACCCCCTTTAATTCCCCCTTCCGAAGGGGGACACAAATATCCCAACGATACCATCTCATCCCTGAAAGCAAATCTTCTGGCCATTCCGCTTTCGATAGTCATCATCAGCTTGCTTGCTGGCACTTACTTTCTCATCTGGGAGAGATTTTCAATCATGGCAACACTGAGTTCTCCATTTATGAAATTACAGGTTTTTCTTCCGGTTTTCATTGTTTTAGCTTATCTGCATGAAGCGATCCACTGGCTGGCTTTCAGTATTTTTGGAAAAGTTGATTCCAAACATTGCCGACTTGGATTTCAGTGGAAAACGCTGACGCCTTATGCTCATTGCTCCGTTCCGCTGAAAGCTTCCGTTTATCGAATTTCACTCATCTTGCCGGCTTTGCTACTGGGAATTATTCCATCCATTGTTGCGATTATCTTTGGTTTTTCCTGGCTACTGGTCTATGGAATTGTCTTCACGATTACCGGTGGCGGTGATTTCATCATTCTCTGGCTGATCAGGAAAGTTGAGAAGAATCAGCTTCTACAGGATCATCACACTCGATGCGGGTGTGAAGTTATTATACCAAACCGCTGTCAATCATATTAATATCCAGTTAAATAATGTCATACTCTTTACTTCTTGTTTATTCAGATTCAAATCAACTAATGCTTCCACAAGTTTCTGTTCTACTTCACTTATATTGTTAAAGACCCTATTAC
>JAUSOT010000029.1 GCA_030656075.1 Candidatus Cloacimonadales bacterium | reverse complement strand
TCCCTGATCGTCTTTACCATTCCAAATTACGGAATGCTGACCGGCTGATCCTTCGACTCCGCTCAGGATGACAGGAAAAGTTTTCACTTTCTGGCCTTTCAAATTATAGATTACCAGTTCGGTGTTTTCGGCAGTTTCGGAGTTTAATGAAAATGAAATTGTTGTAGAGGGATTGAAGGGATTAGGGTAGTTAAAAATTTCAAAATTTTGTATCAATATTTTATCCTCGACATTAACAAATGGCTCAACGCTTCTACAAATGGAACTCGGATTACCATTATACGGTTGTCGAGAAACAGTATAAATGTAGTTTGCTGGGCTGATAATCAAATGATCGACTTCAATATTGGATAAGCCTGTATTTATTAATTCCCAAGTATTTCCGTTATCTGATGATTTATATACACCACCATTTAAAGAAGCTAAATTAGAACAACCAATGAAAATATCATCATTATCATTGATGATAATAGATGTTACAAGGACATCATCTTTTAGTGTTACCCAGTTATCACCATTATCATATGAAACAAAAATACCCCCCGTTCCAGTGTAATGATGTCCACATCTTCCTACAAAAATGTCTCCATTCGAATTTATAGCTATTGATGTTACATACCAATAGTCTAATCCTAAATTTTCCCAGGTTGTTCCATCATCAATTGAACGATACACACCTCCTGCTGATGTTGAAGGCATGAAGTCTATGGTTCCAACAAAAATATCACCGACAGAATTTGATACAATACTTTTTGCAATTTCATTACTAGGCAATTGCAAGAGTAATGTCCAGCTTTCACCATAATCTCGTGAACGATATACTGCATCATTGCCCCAACCACCAGCATAAATATCTCCATTAGAAATCTTACATAAATTTCTAACATATGCATTAAGCTTAGATTCCCAGTCATATCCATAATTATAGGTTTTATATATAGTTTGATTAGATATTACCAAAACACTGTTTTCATTTGTATCAACAATATTATAAATAGTAGTATTAGCTAATCCGATTTGATCCCAATTGCTTCCTCCATCTATTGAGAGAAAAACACCTCCAACTCCATCATTATGTGATGTCCCAAGATAAGAGAAATCGTAAGAGTCCAATGTTAAACACATACAAGTTTCATTTTCGGGTGTAGAAAATTGTGCCCAGAAATTCTGTGCATTTATGTTTAAATATGAAACAATAAACAACGAAAAAAGAAATACTTTCATCATTTTCTCACACTCTCGTTATATAGCTCCAGCTTTGTAACGCTACATTTGGATAGCTCAGGCTACAATAGAAATCAATTATTCTGTAGCTGGAGCTATAGTCCTTTCATTGCACAACAGAAGCTATGCAACGAGAAGAAAATATTTCTCCTTGCTTTTCAAATGTTCCCTCTTTTGAAATGAAGAGAGGGACAGCAGGGTGAGTTTGATTTTATTTTATCACCAACATCTTATTGTATGCTTTATAATCCCCAATCCTCGAAACATAGAAATAAACACCGCTGGCAACAGGTTTATTTGCATCGTCTTTGCCGTTCCAAACTGCCTGGTAGAAATGTGGTTCCTGAAATGCGCGCACCAGCGTTTTAACTTTTTCACCTTTAATGTTGTAGATCACGATGGAAACATCGGCTGCTTTTGCCACAGCATATTTTATAGTTGTGCTTGGATTGAACGGATTGGGATAATTCTGGAAAACTTCTGTGATAAGCGGTAAAATATCATTTGCATTCACAGGAATCACGCCCTGGCCCAACAGCGAAACTTCAAATATAGAACCGAATGGCGTTTCGGCAATGATCCAAACTGAATCGGTATAAACCATCTCGTCAATCGGTGAAAATGTAACATAAATCTCTTCTGTTGTTGCAGGTGAGATTACAAGGGCGTTAACGCTAACATCGAAGACATTCAAGACCGTATAGATGCTGGTAACATCTAAATCTGCTGTGCCGGTATTCTGGATGTAAATAGTATCTGTAATCGTTTCACCTAAATCCACTTCACCAAAATTTATTAATACTGGTAAAATCTGACAAATTGGATAAAGCGATTCACCCGATAATTCCACTTCAACTTCAGGATTTTCCGGATCATCACTATGAAGGATCAAAGTGGCAAAATCAGGTTCGGTATCATCCGGTTCATAGGTGATAACAAGATCTTGCGCTTCACCCGGAGCAACAGAGAAGTCATCCAGATCGGTGCTGAAAACTGCGGAAACCAGTTCCACTTCTGAAACATGCAAGACAGCATTTCCCAGGTTAGAAACGACCAGTGTTTCGGAAGATAGTTCACCCAGAACAACGCCACCGAAATCGATGCTGGCAGCAGAAACATCAATTATTGGAGCTTGATAACAGCCGGTCAAATCGACCTCGATCTGCGGATTTTCCGGATCATTACTGTAAATGGTCAGCACGTCATTATAAGTAGTCATTTCCGAAGGTGAAAAAGTGATATAAAGTTCCTCAGAACCATCCGGATCAACGATGAAATTCGTCATGCTGACGGTGAACACGGGCAAGGTAGTTTCTACATTCGAAACATTCAAAATATCATTTCCCAGATTATAAACCGTCAGAGTATCAGTAACTTCATCACCAATGTTTACATTGCCGAAATCGAAGCTGTACTCGGAAAGCTGGATGATGGGGAACTGATAATTACCGATCAATTCGACTTCCACGACCGGATTTATCGGGTCGTTGCTGGAAATACTCATATTTGCGACACAGGAAGCTGCTGTGAGGGGAGCGAAGGTGATGTAAAGTTCTTCCGATTCTCCCGGATCAACGATGAAATTCGTCATACTCACGGTAAATTCAGGCAAGCTGATTTCGATATTCGATACTTGCAGGATTTCATTTCCCAGGTTGGAAACGATCAATGTATCTGTAACTTCTTCTCCAATGTTAACAATACCGAAATCGAAACTGTCTTCAGAAAGAACGATAGTAGGGAAGGAACCGGAAACCATCAAATCTACCGGAATTGTAACCGTTGATGCATTGGGATCATTGGTGTTCAAAATAAGATCGCAGGAATACTGCCCGATCTCCATATCTTCCGCACAGGCAGATAATGTGATGACAGTTGTTTCTCCCTGAGTTACAAACCCGGAAGTTGGTTCTACATCCAGCCAGTCATCGGTTTTGATGATTTTCACGGCTAATCCATTTTGCACATAAGCGCTATTGTAGCAGATCTGCAATCCATCACCCGCTGTAGCGTTTTGAATGCCGATGGTTGCTGAATCGGTATCACCGGAAACGACCCTGTATTGGAAAAGCATTTCTCCTGAGTTATAAATGATCACCTGAAAATCGTAGGTTCCGTTATAAGTTCCCACATAATGGATCACATCATCGAACCAGACAACCAGGCTGTCGGATGTGCTGTAATAGTAAACATTACCGCCTTCCAGCGGATTAAGATCATCCCAGAAAGGCATGATAGCCGGGCGCGGAGCGTTGATATCCGGGATCGTTGTATTCGACCATTCCGTATTATCGTCACCAAAACCGATCCAGCCGTTGGGATTGATGCGGAACTGGGAATAATTCTCTCCATAAAAATTGAAATCGAATCCGATCGGCATCAAGGCTGTTCCCTGATCGTTATGAGTGAAAGTGACTTCCGTGCCAAGTCCGGTTATATCGCGCCAACTATAAACCGGTCCGTAAGTTTCATCGCTATCGAACCAGAGGTAGCCGTAATCATCCGGACCGCCATTGTTCCTGGTAATTTGAGCAAGATTTAGCTGGTAATTTTTGGAAAATGAATAAACTAGATTTGCTTCGCCATTATTGGTAATCTGAAGAGTCTGACTCTCTGTAGCTTCCGGAAGAACAATAAAATCAAAGCTGGTTTGACTCAAAACCATTTCCGGCGGATTTTGCGTTCCACCTCCCAAGGTTGTGAATTTGATGGCAGTATCATTTCCCAAAACTGCTGCTGCGCTGGGATAATTGTTATTATAGGTGTATTCCAAACCTCGCGTTGCCGTTTGATCTTCGATGCCGATTGTGCAATACTGACCGTGGTTGGAAGGATATGAACCGACATCCACATTATTGAAAACTTGATATTGGACTTTTATTTCATTATCGCCGGTTGCTGTTGGATAAAAACCGGAATCGTAAATAATTATCTGGAAAGTTTCTTCCACAGGAACGTGCTGATTCTGCATATTATCCCATTCGATGATAAACAGATGCAGAGCAGAATCATAATAATAATACACAGTGCCGGTTTTCAGATCATCCCAGAAAGCGGCGATCATCGGCTGTGGTCCTTGCGGACCGGGAATCTGCCAGTTCATGAAAGAGGTGTTGTCGGTATCACCGGGCGCAATCCAGCCATTTGTACAGACGGTCATGCTGGTATAAATTACTCCGTAAAATTGAAAAATGAAGGGAAGATTATTAATATCTGCAATGTCGCCGGTTTGTCCGTTGTCATTCAAAGGCAGAGCGGTTCCGACCGAATTTATCTCGATCCAGTCATAAACGGGAGAGCTGGAATAAGTAGCATCGGTATAATCAAAACAATAATATCCATACGCATCGGGTCCCAGAGGATCGGTGGAATCAACACTGCCGATCTCGATGTTAAAACTGAAGGTATTGTCATAACCATCAGCATTATAAAGCTGCATAAACATGATGATCTGAGCTCCGGGAATAATTTGGTTGGAAGCTGAAATATTGAATGTGTTAACTGGATTTGAACCATTTCCCCCAGCGTTAATATTGCCGAAAAAGCCTTCATTATCATTGATTGCTATCAACTCGTTATCAGTTGAAAGATGGCCAAAGATATCATTCGTTCCGACCGAGCCAGAATTTTCCAGGGTGAGTACCATGTTTCCTGAAGCGCCTGGTTCTAAAATTCCATTCGGCAGACCCGGGAAAGTAAAATTTGTGACATATAAATTTGCGCCTTCCACAGGAATAGAGATGTAATCTGTCCACAGGTTGCCCAAATTATCTGCGATCAAGAGTTCAAACAGAATTTCTGTTCCACCCAGGACATCCGCATCAACCGCAAAATCGAAATCTTCACTGGAATAGACAGAACTGCCTGGTGCAATATTGCCATAGTCTTCGCTGTTATCGGTGATCGTGATGAAATCGTTGTCGCAGGAAAGGGTTGCCGATACTCCACTGGCTGTAGAAGTTCCGCTGTTTTTCAGGCTGACGTTAAATTCGATAACTTCACCGGGATTGATCTGACCATCATTATTACCGGAAGAATCTCCCAGGTTGTCATCATCGATCTCATACTCAAAAACATTCACAAATCTTGCTACTGCTCCCACATCGAAAGAACCGAGATGCGGAATGCAATCATGCTTGGTCACAGTTAAGCTGGCATTTCCGGTAGTTTGAGCATCGATTTCCAAAATAATTTCGCCGTTTTCATCTGTGAAACCGGTGACAAAAATATCATCATCACCCATTAAAGCAGTTACCCAGGCACCCGGAAGAGGTTGGCCGGTATCATCTTGTACGGTCACGACCAGGTTGTTGGTTCCCAAGGCGACCTGAGTTTCATAGTTTACAACAATGGCCTGGGGAACTCCCGTCCAAACTTCCATGCCGGGATCACCCATCAGGTTGTTCCAATAGGAGAAATTAGTTACATAGCCAGGTTGATTTTGGTTGTAGTTCATATAAAGGGCTATCTTGCCGCGATTGAGAGCGCTTCCCATATTGAAAATATGATCGACAAACAGTCCATAATACGTTCCGGCATCGACGCAATTATTGAAGCAGGTATGAGTTCCGGTGGTGGCTGTGCCAAAAGCAGCAATAGCGCCTTTGGGTGATCCGGGTGATCCAACTCGCAGAAAAGTTTCACTGACCGCAGTTCCCGAGACGAAACTACCGCTTGCACATGTTGGGAATGTAGTTACAGGCAGCATGAAACCATTGGTCAAAGCATTGATCTGAGTATTCCCAAAACCACTCATATTCATATAACCGCGATAATTGAAATAGCTTACACCGCTGTTGATATAGCTGCTCATTTGAGAAGAAAAAGAGCCGCTATAAACTTCATGGAAAGTGTAATTCGGATCGTAAACAGTCATGATCTGTTTGATGTGTTGTTTTGTATCGATGCAGGAAGTTCCGGAACTGGAAGGATCGCCAACCAGCAGGATTTTGGTGTACCAGTTTGTCTGTCCCATATATGGCTGTTTTTCGTAGTATAATATTTTATAAATGATCGTTTGTAATTGAGTAAGGTTTTCGATAGAAAGTCGGCCGATGAGAACATCTGCCAGGATATCGGTTCCATCCAGCAGAGTGTAGCCCTGGTCTCCTTCGCCGCTGGAATAGCCGGAAGGAATATTATATGAACCTGCGGCATCGCCAACCAGGCAGACAAATTCAGGAGGATTTTCCCAGGTATCATAAGCTGTTTGGATGTAAGCTTTGATCGTATTGAAAGATGTGCCGCTGTTCACGCCGTGAGTGATTACCTCGAAGCCCTTCTGATGTTTCCAGTCTGCTAAATAGGAAAGAGCAGCTTCGATGGAAGTGTCATTGGTGTGAATGAATAGATAATTGGGTTCCTGATAAATCAGATCGCGAGAGACAGTTGATTCGTAATTCAAAATAGTTGATTTATAGATCGGTTCGAAAGCTCGTGAGATTTTTGTCGTTTCCCGCTTGATGTTCTCTCCGCCGCTGCCAGTGCAATTTACCACAAGGTCGATGTTCGTATAAATTTTCAATTCTCTGGAAACCGGGTCGTATTGGAAAGGATTGATCGTGACTGCCACAATCCTGAGATTCCGCATGATGGCCGGATCACCCAGATTGCAGAATGAAGCTGGGAAAGTGCTGCCTGTAGCATAAAAATCTGCATCGATGATAAAATCATTCCTGTTCGGCTGGCTTTCGCTTTTCAATTGCTGGCGCGGATAGACCAGAAGGTTGGAAATAGTTTTTTCTTCATATCCCAAAATTTCCAAATGTGGTGTTCCCGAATTGGGAATGGTTATCAATCTCGTGAAAAATGGCAGATCGGGTTTACCAACTTCCACGAAATCTCCCTCGTTCCAAACGGAAATTTTCTGGTATTCGTTATCATCTATTGTGATCGTTTCCTGATCATAACCAGTCAGCGAAAAGTTGATCGTCGTTGATTCTTTACCGTAGGATGTGTGATCGAAAAGCGGCTCGTTCGCGTTTTGTTCGATTTCATTCCAGATAGAAAAACAATTTATTGCTGAAAATATTAAAACCACAAGTATCAGTTCTTTTTTCATTCTAATTCCACTCCCTTCTTTTATGCTCAATGCATTATGCATAATGCATTCCAATGAAAACTAATTAGAATTGGAAAAATTATGTATATTTTTTTTGTTTGATGTTAGAAAGACGATTTATTTTACGTTCAGTCACCGATCAACCTGTTTGCACTATGAGTTTCAGTTTTATATTTGGCAAACAGGACTTCGCTGCCGATCATTGTCGGAAGCTGAGTTCAGAGTGTGATTCTGTCATCATAGTCACTCAAGTTCAGTCTCGGCATCCAACCTCTGAATGTTCCCGAAGCACTTCGGAATCTTCTGAGTGTTGGAAAAGATAGCAAACATTCAGATGTCCGTAGGACAATCGGAAGTTTGCAGATTATTTCAGCAGAAGCATTTTCCGGGTTTGCCGGAAATCTCCTGATTTTAATTTATAATTATCACTTATATAGCAACTACAATCAAATAAATAATTTAATCTATATCCGAGACAGAAGAAACAGGACCCCTGAAAGTTACATCATCAAATTCTCTAAAATGAGCTTTGCCACATTGAATTCTTTGTTCTTCGCTCTTTCTTAATTGCTGATTTTCCGATTTTGTTTCTGCCACGAAATAGATTTTCGTCTCATTCTTTTTGATCAATGCCCAATCAGGATTATATTTGCCGATAGGTGTTTTTATATGAAACCAGAAAGGAAGTTTGAAATAAAATTCGATATCATCTCTCGTTTCACATTCTTTCGCAAACTCATACTCAACATTTGAATCGAGTGGAATTATATTTTCGTAAATTGTTTTCTTTGAATTGTTCACTTTAAAGACAAGATTATCCAGATAAATTTCTATTTCTTTATCATCAAAAAGATGCATTTCGTATTCTTTATTCCCGATTTTTTCGTATTTAATCCCATCTATGATCAATTCATTCAAAACATCTTTTATGCTTTGGATAACATAATCCATAAATAGTTGTGGATTAATTAAAACATCCTGCAAACGATTTGAATTCCTCAAAATCTGCAAAATTGTTGAACGTGTTAAGCCAGTCTTGTTCTGAATATAATTTAAAACATCAGGAATTGAGAACTCGCTTTCCAAATAGATTTTCTTTGAACCTTTTATATCATAACCAATACCTTCATTATCATATTTTATTGCGGTTTTTGTGGATTTCAAAACCGTCTTTGTGATTAGCGGAATTTCTTTTATTTCATTCGAAGCTTTATCTATCAAATCGGAACTTTTATAATTTACACGATATGTGGTTTTATATTTTATCCTTTCCCAAATTTCTTTGAAATTCTCATCGAGTTCAAAGCCTTTACGATATTCAACTTTTACTCTATCTCGTTTATTTTTTATTCTACCTTTGAAAGAAACGCCGCAATCATCTTCGATCTCTTTTTGAAGCTGTTTGGCAAAATCTTCATAACTTTCATTTGCTATCACGGTTAAGCGATTAATGTTATTATCAAATATTCTCTCACCATTCTGATTTACGGAAAGTCTTAAACCTCTCCCAATTTCCTGTCTTTTCTTGAGTTCGGATTTGGTTTCATTTAAAGTACAGATTTGAAAAACATTCGGATTATCCCAACCTTCTCTTAATGCCGAGTGACTGAAAATAAATCTCAAAGGTTCATTTGCATCCAACAGCTTTTCTTTTTCTTTCATTATCAATTTGAAAGTATCGATGTCGTCTTGAGATTTTGCTGCTCTTTGTGAATCCTTAAAATGACCTTTTTTATCCTGTGCAAAGTATCCATTGTGAACTTCGTTTATTGGGAAAGGAATCAAATCTTTATACACAATTTTTTCTGAATATTTATTAAAAATTTCCTCGAACCAAACTGCTAATTTGCCTTTCAATAAATTACCGGAATCATCATATTTTCGATAATTTGCAACTCTATCGATGAAGAAAAGAGAAAGAACTTTTATTCCTTTTTTCTGCAAAATTCTCTCTTTTTTGAAATGTTCCTCGATAGTTTTCTCGATCTGGAATTTCATAATTTCATCTGTAATTCCACCACGAGATTCACCCACAAAAATATCATCTCCATTCGATAAAGAAATACATTCATTGGAAACATCTATTTCATTGATGATATAACCGTTTTTGTAAATTTCACGATAATTGGAAAGTTTGAAAAGGTCATCACCGACTTTTACAGATACAGCTTTTTTGATAACACCTGAATCTGTATTTTGAATAACTCTGATTCTGGCAGAAGTTTGTGTTGCAGTTGAACTCACTCTTTCCAAACTAATAAAAGCATCGTTAAAATCATTTTCCGAAACCACGGAATCAACTTCGATATGCTTTACCAAACCAAGATCATAAGCTTGTACCGGATTTAAACTGTAAACCAGATTATAGAAGTTTGTGTGAGTTGCTGAATAACGAAGCGTGCAGCAATAATTCAGGTTTTCGATTGCTTTTTTGCGGATCGGAGTTTCCATATTTTGCGGTTCATCAACAATTACGATCGGATTTGTGTATTGAATGAATTCTATCGGTTTTTTACCGGTTAGTTTATCATTGGGTTTATTGATTATGTTTTCATCTTTAGCAAATGAATCAATATTTATAACTAAAATTTGTATATTATTATTTGTAGCAAAACTGCGTAAATTGGAAACTTTTCCTGAATCATAAACCTCAAAATTTACAGGAGTTTTGTCATATAGGTTTTGAAAATGTTCGTTGGTGATTTGCAGATTTTTTATCACACCTTCACGAATGGCAACACTCGGAACAACTATCACAAATTTCTTGAAACCATAGTTTTTGTTTAGTTCATAGATCGTTCGCAGATAAACATAAGTTTTGCCGGTTCCGGTTTCCATCTCAACTGAAAAGTGCATTCCATCTAATGTATCGGAAGCAGGTTTTATCTCATTCTGTTTTTGAACGGATTGCAGGTTTTTCAGGATTTGTTCGTCATTCAAAACGATTCTGTTGCCCACACCGATCTCGGAGAATTGCAGATTTGTATCGGAGAAAGTAAAATCCAGTTCGCTCTGATTTAATGGCTGTCCTTCAAATAAATCCACGATTGATTTTATTGCATCGAGTTGGAAGGATTGATTTGGGTCGAATTGGAGGATCACTGAATATTTTCCTCAACTTGTATAGGAATGCTTATTCTTGCTTTAATTTCTTCATAAATTGGCAGATCAATATTTTCACCTGTTTCTAAGGATACAGCAAGTCCATAATAAACTTCTTCATAAAGGTGCTCTGCATCTTCCTTGCATACTACTGATATTTTTAGAATATCACCATCTTGATAAGAAACAACTTTGCTTCCTTCTAATACTTCGTGTTGTACGGTGCCATTTTTAACCTGTTGCCAATCTGCATTTATTCTATCAACACCTATAATATCTTTAGGAGTTTCAATTGAAAGATTTGCTTTTCTGTATTTTCTGTTTGCTGGATTAATGGGGCTAAACCATGCTAGAGTGATGGTCAATCGTCTCATTTCATTTATGCCACTTAAGCAGGGTGGTAAAGGAAATCGAAAATCATGCTTCTCATCTTTTTTTATTTTACCATAGCCTATAGCAGTTGCTCTTTGAGATGTACACTCAAGTACACGATGAATGTTAGGAATACCAAAACCCATATAACGCGCGATAATTTTTCTGAAATGCCTAGAGTTTTCATTTGTTTTTAATATAGATTCCAAAATGTTACAACCTTCACCCCACGATGCGCCATGCACAAGTAAAGTTTTTAAAATAACAGCGATATAGCTTTCGTCAAACGGAAGATTATTTTCCGATATTAATGAGTTTAACATCTCATAAATTTTAGCTGATGCCCGTGTCGCAATTGCTGCTGAATTACTTGTTCCTCTAATGTAAACACATCGGCTTATTTCACCTCCTGTTGCGGCCGTTGTTGCAACACCTTGTCCGGGTGCCAATCCTGAACTTGACACGTTGTAAGTGTTATTCATGAAGTCGTATAATTGTCTTCCACCATATATATACAGCTCTGGCTTTATAGAGTTTTTATAACCTAATCCATGAGCAGAAATTGGCGATGGCAAATTCTGATTAGGTAAAATATCAATTCTGTTACCAATATTATTAATTGTTGATCTATCTGCATGAATTGAACCTAAAGATATTGAATTTATTGATTCAGAAGGAGATAACATTTTCCTGTTCCGAATATCTTCATTGATTTTTA
>JAUSOT010000024.1 GCA_030656075.1 Candidatus Cloacimonadales bacterium | reverse complement strand
TTCGCGGAAATAATCATTTCCCATTTTGGTGATCACGAAAGGCACATTGAAGGTTTCACGAGATTTTTTTAGATAGCGTGTCAGGACGATTTTCCAGTTATATGGTCCTGATTTGGAATGCCGCAGATCACTGAAAGGAATCTTGAATATCACCTTCCACAACGAATCTGAAATTTCCGTTGTGTAGTTATATCTGCTGTTCCAGTTTTTATCACTTTCCAATTCGGAATTGCGGATAAAATCATATTTGCTGCCGAGTGGATAGGCAAAGTAGCCGTAGGCGAAATAATTCTGAACATCGGTGATCAATTGCAGCCGCACATAATCTGCTGATGCTGCGCCATCGTATGCCGCATGTTTGCCTTCACAAAAGTTTTCGTCAATTTCCGATTCAAATAAAACAAAGAGATTTTTGTCGTCATACCAGAGCCAGGCATCTGTATTCAGCGGACAAAGAGTGGAATCGGGCGGCGAAACTCTGACAAATCCTGAGATATGATTAGTTTCTGTTTTATGCGGATTTGTGCTGAAAGGAATTTCGAGCGAAAACAAAATTCCAATAAAAGTATACAGTAATCCTATTAATATTATCTTTTTCATATCTAATCTAAATCTAAATTTTTTTTTAACTGGAAAAACTAAATCTGTTTTCCTTAAAGAGAGTGACGCAGGCATCAACAACAGCAGCGTCATAGGAATCGGTTTTGTGCAATTCGATTTCCTGCAACGCTTTTTCGATGCCCAGAGCAGCTCTATAAGGCCGGTGGGAAGTCATTGCTTCCACAACGTCGGCAACAGCCAGGATGCGAGATTCGAGCAGAATTTCGTCGCCTTTCAAACCATTTGGATAACCGGAACCATCCATTCTTTCATGATGCTGATGAACGATTTTGCTGATCGGCCAGGGAAATTCGATCGTACTGAGCAGATCAAAACCAACCTGACTGTGATTTTTTATAACTTCAAATTCCATACTGCTGATCTTACCTGGTTTGGAAAGTATATCGGAGGGAACGGATATTTTGCCGATATCATGAATTATTCCGGCAAACTTCAGACCTTCCAATTGCTCTTTGGTAATATTCATCTGATGCCCGATGGCGACAGCAAGTTCTTTTACTCGTTTCTGATGACCTGCGGTGTAGGGATCCCTCATCTCGGAGGTCGATGACATGGCTTGAATGATGTCTCCGGTCGATTTTTGTAACATTTCAAAGCTTTGTTTAAGCTTCTGTTCCGCAATGATGTTTTCAGTGATATCATTGAATAAAAGAACAGCACCGGTAAAATTATTTTCTTCAAAAAACGGGACACCCTTCATAGCCAAATGTGTCAAATTCCCATCCTGAATCGAAAACTCGAGATCGGAAGATACTTCCTGACCGTTTTTCAATTCATCCAAAACCCCAGCGATTGAACAGTTTTTCAGAACGGGAGCGTTTTTCAGCAATTCACCTTGCAGAAGATCACTCGAATCTGGTTGAATATTCAGCAGTTTTTTCATTTCCGGGTTCACAAATCCGATGCGAAGATTCTTGTCTAAACGAATTATTCCGGCAGGAGATTTTTCCAGTATCTCCTTATTTAGTTCATAAAGAGATTTGTATTTTTTCTCTGATTCCAGCAGTTCTTTGGTTTTCTCAGCAACCATGAGTTGTAGAGTCTCATTGAATTTTTTCAATTTATCTTCTGATTTTTTTAGCAGAATGTCGTTGATCTTCAACTTGATCACCAGATAAACCGTGATCAAAATGAAAATGCCGAGAACGATAGAAGACGTTAGAACGAATGTTTGGATCTGATTTTCCATATGAAAAAAATACTCCCTAACCAATAGATTAAGCTGACGATCGTGGCATTTTGACCAAAATTCCAATTATCCAGAAAGCCCAATGAAACGATATTGCTGGCCAAAATATGCAGGCAGAAATACAGAACGAATCCGGAGAAGATAAAGAAAGTTTCAATGTTGTGGATGAACATATCAGTGGTAAGTAGTTTGCGCAAAATTATAACTGATCCCAAAAGCAGCAGGATTATGTTATAAAAATCAGTAGTATTTATAGGATTGTAACTTCGATTTGTATAGGAAAGGATGGCGGCGAGAATGATTGGAATTGCCAATACAGACATTGTTATATAAAAAATGTCGGCGTGTTTTTTTTTATCTGAGAGAATTAAAAATAAAATTTTAGTAACAAAAAACAGTTCAAAAATGCTGGCAATAATCCAAAAGATGATATATGTAACATTGGATCTTCCTAATAAAACCATTGAAATTAACATCGATAAATTCCAAAGTGTAAAAATTCCCAAAAATATTAAAAAGAAACGAATAGCGATAAGGTTTATTCCTGAGAATTGATGCCTTTTAATCATCAAAATCCAACTGCAAAGAACAATTATCCTCAGCAAGGACGTGCCATACGTATTTATAAATTCTATCATAATTTAGTTTATTCGCACTCTTCTATATTCAATTTCTTCACCACCTCCAATAACATAATTTTAAATTTAATATATTATCGTCAACAAAGAATAAATCTATCTTTATCCGGTTATAGGATCTTTCTCTTCAACAACCGGCCACGGAGTAGGTTTGATGTCGCCTTGAGCGCTGGCAACAATAGCTTCGTCGCCTTCTTCGCCTTCGTCATCTTCCGGCCATGGAGTAGGTTTGATGTCGCCTTGAGCGCTGGCTACGATAGCTTCGTCGCCTTCTTCTCCTTCATCTGCTTCCGGCCAGGGATCAGGTTTGATGTCGCCTTGAGCGCTGCAGAAAGTCTCATGAGTTTCCATTGGTGAGAATTGAGTATTGACGAAAGGTTCGGGTTTGAAGTCTCCTTGGGCATTACATTCGATGCCGTCGAAAGTTTTCTGCTGAGTGTTTTTAACCATACTAGCGATACTGATGGCAGATACCATCATTACAACAACCAGGATCAAAATTGCGTTCGTTTTCATTTTTCCTCCTACCTTTTTTAATTGGTTTTCTTTATTTTTTGTGTTTGATTTTCATTTTGAGTGCTGCATATTGGCTCACTGGTTCCCGTGATCGGAGCGATAAGCAGTTCATCAAAAGGTTCGGGTTGGAAATCTCCCTGAGCGCTGCATTCCATATTGCCGGCAAACGACAGGAAAGATTGATTGTTATTATCATTTATCATGCTAACGACACTGATCGCAGAAACAATTACTGCAATCAATAAAACAAATACCACATCTTTTTTCATTAGTCCTCCGAAATTATATTATTTCTTTATTTTATTTGTAAAAGAAATTAATTCGTTCAATTTGCAGTTTGAAAATAAATTCATAAAGTTCTAAAAAAAACTCCTTTACTCACTATTTATCCGATCCCTATTCTAATATTTTTTCTATATAAAACAGCGTTCATTTAATCCCCAATAAAGGAATTTTCAGACCACTAATCTCATATAAAACTCATAATCGATTAGTACAAAAAACAAATTTCAAGTTTTGGAATTATCTTGGCAAGATTTTTTTATTTTTTTATTCCATAATAAAAAAAATATTTCCCGACTGTTATCTAACCGTTTTAGTTGGAATGCAATTAAAAAGCTTGACCGGTGAAAGGCAGAATTAATTTTTACACCAGTTTGGTAAAAAATGTGAATAAATGAAGCTGCTCGCTTCTACCTTACGGTTTCCTTTAGTGGAATACTTGTTAAGGTTTAATGTTTTTTTATTGGGAAAAAGTATAAATTGCCAAGATAAAAGCGAGCAGATTCTGCTCGCTTTTTTTTATTAGAAAAAATAGGAGGTTTTTTGGGCTGGAGAAGTAGAAGTAAAGCAAAAATGAAACCTGTGGTTCCAAAAGAGAAGACCAATAGGGAAATTAAGGCTACATCGGTTCGTTTGATCGATGAGAATGGCAATCAGGTAGGGGTTGTGTCACTTGGAGAAGCATTATCAAAAGCTGAACGCGCCAATATGGATCTGGTGGAGATCTCTCCTAATGCCAGTCCACCCGTTTGCAAAATCATGGTATTTGGACAATATCATTATCAAAAAGAGCGCAAAATGCGCGAATCCCGAAAAAAGCAGCATATCGTTCAAACCAAAGAAGTCAAATTCGGACCGAATACGGAAGAACACGATTATACCTTCAAAAAGAACAATGCGATCAAATTTCTTTCCTTGCACAACAAAGTGAAATTCACCGTTCGTTTCAGAGGAAGACAATTGGCTCATAAAGAGCTGGGTTTCAAACTACTGGAAAAACTGGTGGAAGAACTGAAAGACATAATCGATGTTGAACATTCTCCCAGAAGTGAAGGTAGAACTATCTTCACGATTGTTTCACCCAAAAAAGATATCAATAAAATTTTAGGAACACCCGAGATAATAGAAGAAGAAGAAGAATAAATAGACACCACAGGAGGAATAATGCCAAAAATTAAAACGCGTAGAGCTGTAGCAAAGAGATTCAGAGTAACCGGAACCGGTAAATTGAAAAGATCTCATGCTTGTGCCGGCCATATCATGACGAAGAAATCAGCTACCAGAAAAAGAAACCTGAGAAAATCTGATTTAGTTCACACCAATGATGAAGCTCGCATGAAAAAGATGCTGGGAATCTAAGAAATTAAGGAGAAAATGAAATGTCACGATCTATGAATAATGTCGCAGCCAAAAATAGAAAAAAGAAAATTCTGAAAGCAGCCAAAGGTTATGTGGGTGCCCGCAGTAAGCTTTATCGTACAGCTCGTCAGGCAGTCGAAAGAGGTTGGGGATATGCTTACAGAGATAGAAAAGTTAATAAAAGAGAATTCAGAAAACTCTGGATCATCCGCATCAATGCCGCTGCCAGAATGCACGATCTTACTTACAGCCGTCTCATCAACGGTTTGAAAAAAGCAGAAGTTGAAATCGATAGAAAAGTATTGGCTTATCTGGCGTTTAACGACATGGAAGCCTTTGCCAAACTTTGTGAATTAGCCAAAACTCATATTTAGTTTATTAAATCCCCAAAACAATCGATTTTTAGGTTGAGGCGTGAAAGAAGAATTAAATAAAATCATAAAATCTGCGCAAAATGATATTGGTCAGGCTGGATCGCTGCATGATCTGATGCAGCTCAAATCCCGTTATACCGGCAAGAAAAGTATTCTGAACAGTTTCATGCAGAAGATCGGAACTCTTCCTGTTGCAGAACGCCCGGCTTTCGGGCAGACTGTGAACCAGGCAAAAGCGCAATTGGCGGAACTGCTGGCTCAGCGGGAAATTGAGATCAAAGAAAAAGAATACGAATCAAACTTGAAATCTCAGGTGATCGATCTGACGATGCCGGGCAGAAAAAGTGAATCCGGCTCTTTGCATCCCATCACCAAAGTCTGGCGGGGAATAGAAGATATTTTCATTTCTCTGGGATTTGATGTAGCAGAAGGACCCGACGTCGAAGATGAATTCCATAATTTTGATGCCCTGAATACTCCGGCTGATCATCCTGCCAGAAACCTTTCCGATACATTTTATCTGGAAGATGATGTTCTGCTGAGGACACAGACTTCCACGGTGCAGGTGCGGGTGATGGAAAATCATCAACCGCCTATCAAAATAATTTCTCCCGGAAGCTGCTACCGCAATGAAAACGATGCTTCTCATTCTCCCATGTTCCACCAGGTGGAAGCGCTGGTTGTGGATGAAGGAGTCACTTTTGCCGATCTGCGGGATATGCTGAATATTTTTGTGAAAAAGATGTTCGGAGAAGACATCGAATCACGCTTCCGACCTCACTTCTTTCCGTTCACCGAACCAAGTGCCGAAATTGACATCATCTGTGTGAAATGCCATGGAAAAGGCTGCAATCTCTGCAAAGGCAGCGGTTGGCTGGAATTGGGCGGAGCCGGCATGGTTGATCCAAATGTTTTCGATATGCTGGGCATCGATTCCGAAAAATATACCGGTTATGCTTTTGGATTGGGAATGGATCGAGTTGCCATGCTCAAATACAAAATTCCCGACATGAGATTATTATTCGAAAACGACGTCAGATTTTTGAAGCAGTTTAAATAAAAGACCTTTTGTTGCTGAAATTCCGGCAGCAAATTCATAAATAGAAATGGGAACAATGTGCTTTCCTGTTCAAGGTTTGGATAGATTATGAAAATTAGTTATAATTGGCTTAAACAATATATCGATTTACAGTTATCTTCTCAGGAACTGGAAAAAAAAATGACCTTCGCCGGCATCGAAGTGGAAGCAGTCGAAAAACTCGGTGAAGAGCTTGAGCAAATTAAAATTGCTGAAATTATTGAACACAAAGCTCATCCTGAATCAGATCATCTTTCCATCTGCCGGGTGAATGACGGCAATGAAACCGTGCAGGTGATTTGCGGAGCGCCAAATTGTGCTGCCGGACAGAAAATCGCTTTTGCACCGGTTGGTTCGCAATTGGGTGAATTCAAAATAAAGAAAGCCAAACTGCGCGGTGTGGAATCTTTCGGTATGATCTGCTCCGAAAAGGAACTCGGGATTTCCGATAATCATGATGGAATTATGGTGCTGCCGGAAAACGCTCCCATTGGAAAATCATTAGCTTCCTATTTAAAAACCGACGATGTCTGCTTCGATGTGGAAATCACTCCTAATCGCCCTGATCTTCTGGGAATTCTGGGTGTTGCCAGAGACCTTTCCGCTATTTTGAATTTACCATTAAAGCATCCAAATATCGCAATTTCAGAAAGCGAAGAACCGATCGAAAATCATCTTGCTTTGGAAAATATCGCACCCAAACTTTGCACTCGATATACGGCCCGCATGATCAAAGGCGTCACCGTGAAAGAATCTCCTGACTGGCTGAAACAACGCTTGATCTCGGTTGGTTTGCGCCCGATCAACAATGTGGTGGACGTCACCAATTTCGTGATGATGGAATACGGTCATCCGCTGCATGCTTTCGATTATCATCTGATTGAAGATAAAAAAATTATCGTTCGCACAGCCGGAAAAAATGAGCAGTTCCCGGCTTTGGATGAGGAAACTTATACCTTGCAGGAAAGTGATCTGGTGATCGCTGACAATCACAAAGCAATCGCTCTGGCAGGAATAATCGGCGGAGAAAATTCTCTCATCACCGATTCCACCAAAGATATTGTGATCGAAGCAGCCAACTTCCTATATTCCTCCATCCGCAAATCTGCCGGAAAATTGAAAATTGCCACCGATTCATCCTATCGTTTTGAACGCGATATTTCCGATGAAACGGCGGAACTTGCCAGCCGGAGAGCCGTGCATCTGATTTTGGAAACAGCCGGCGGAAAATTGATGAAAGGTAAACTGGATTCCTATCCGAATCCAATTGGAGAAAGAATAGTTGCCATTCGTCCCAGCCGCGTGAAGCTGCTATTAACAATCGATCTAACAAAAAAACAAATTAAAAATTATCTTACAGCATTAGGCTTGGAACTGAAAAAGGAAGAAGCAGACAAAATTTCGTTCTCGATCCCTGCTTACCGCAAAGACCTGGTGCGGGAAATCGACCTGATCGAAGAAGTCATCCGACTGCATGGCTATAATAATGTAGAAACATTTTTGAAAACCCAGAATGTGATGAATCGCGAAACGTTTTATGCCAGAAGAAAAGTAGCCGACATTTTGGTGAATCGCGGCTTTTCCGAAGTGAAGAACTGGAATTTCGCCGCTCCGGAAGATCTGGATAAATTAAAAATTGCTGTTAATGATGAACGACGCAATAATGCTATCTTGAAAAATCCGCTCGGAAACAGGTTTTCGATAATGCGTCCCTTGCTGCTGCCGCATTTACTTTCCAATGCGCTTTTCAATTTGAACCACGGCCAAAAAGACCTGAAGATATTTGAAATGTCGAAAGTTTTCTTCCGTAAAGATGAAAAACTGGCAACGGAAAAACTTCATGCTGCAGGTCTTCTGATCGGGAAATTAAATCCAACCTACTGGAAGGAAAAGAACAGCGAAATCGATTTTTATGATGTGAAGGGAATTATTGAGAGCATTTTGGAAAATTTGAATTTAATAAAATACAAAATCGAAAAAAACAGCGAACCCTATTTCCAACCCGGTTTGGGTGCTGATATCTTCTACAGAAATCAGAAAATCGCTGTTTTGGGAAAGATCGACCCGAAAGTTTTGGAAAGATTCGATATCGAAGAAAATGTTTATTCATTCGACCTCGATCTGGATGCAGTTTTCAAACTGTGTCCGTTCGCTGATCCTGTTTTCAGCGAGATTCCCAAATTTCCTCCGGTATTGCGTGATCTTTCGTTCATTATTTCCAAAGAGCATTCCTACACAGAGATCGTGAAGGCAATAACCTTGGTAAATCCGGGGATTATCAAGAAGGTGGAATTGTTCGATGAATTCACCGGAAAAAATATAAAAGATGGTTTCAGAAGTCTGACTTTCAGTTTAGTTTTCAGTTCGGACACAAAAACCTTGACGGATGAAATCATAAATAAGAATCTACAAAATGTAATTGAAAAATTAAATAAAGATTTTTGCATAGAAATGAGGTAATTATGGAAGAAAGACAACACCTGTCTTTGGATGACAAGATCCAGAGATTGATCAACAACTATACGGAACTGAAAAATAAATATGCCAACCTGGTTTTGGAAAAAGCAGAACTGGAAAAAAATCTGAACGATCTGAGTAATTTCAAAACTACGAACAGCGGCAGATTGGAAGAATTGGAAACTGCATATATCAAACAAAAGGATGAAATTGAATTCCTGCGGGAAGAGAACAAAAAATTACGCGAGCAGTTGGAATCTTACGACAATAAAATGAAGGAAGCTTCTTCCAAGATCGATAGTATTTTTGACCAGATGAACGAATTATAGAGATGAAACCGGTAGAAATCCAGTTACTTGGCAAAAAATATTATTTCCGAAGTGACAATCCGGAAGGACTCCTGGAGACAGCCAAATACCTGGAAGAACAGCTGGAAGAACTGAATAAACGTTTTAATACCGTTGATCAATCAAAATTATTTGCCATGTATTCTCTTATGATCACGGAAAAGTTCTTTACTGAAAAAGAAAACAATAAAAAATTGAATAATGAAATTGAGCAGATCAATAAACTGCTTAGTGGTATGGCGGAAGCAGATTTGTAATTTGTGTTTCCATCTATAATCGTAGTTTTTTTTAAACTTCTGCGATTATTAATAAATGTAGGCTAAATGCCTGCGGTATTCGTGATATTATTATTTTTCTGAACTAATTAAGATTCGGAAGTCGAGCCATTTGCAGCGCACCAGCCGGACATGATCCGGATCTGCAAAGCAAACAAGGTAGACATCCACTATTGATAGTGGTTCGAGAAAACTATAGTACACGGTATCGCGGGTTTATATAAATCTGAAAGAGAGGAAAACATGTATATATACATCCTGTATATCCTAGCAGGATTCATCGCAGGTTGTGTTGTAGCAATTATTATCGGATTAGTAAAAAAATCAATTTCCGATAAAAATATTCTAAAATCCACCGAACTGGCCAAGAAGATCATCGACGATGCAAATGCGGAAGTTATTAATATCAAGAAAACAGCAACTCTGGAAGCAAAAGAGAAATGGTTTAAAATTCAGAAAGATTATGAAGACGAAATTTCCAATCGAAAAAAAGAAATTCACATTCTGGAAAAAGAATACAACGGACGGGTTTCAAAACTCGACCAGAGACTGGAAAATTTAGACAGAAAAGAAACTAATCTGCAGGAATTTGAGAAGAAGATCAAAATCCAGGAAGTCGAGATCAAACAGAAAATGATCGAACTGGATGAATTGGTCGAGCAGCAGAATCAAAAATTAACTGAAATCGCTAAACTTTCCCGGGAAGAAGCGGTGCAGATTTTGAAGAACAATTTGAAGAACAAAGCCCGTAGTGAAGCAGCCAAAGAAATCAGGCTGATCGCTGAACAAACCAAAGCGGAAGCCAATAAACTGGCAGCCGGAATCCTTTCCACGGCTATTCAGCGCATGTCGGTCGATTATGTTTCCGAAACTACTGTTTCTGTGGTTTCATTGCCGGACGATGAAATGAAAGGACGTATCATCGGTCGGGAAGGCAGGAATATCCGTGCTTTTGAAAAAGCTTCCGGCATCGATCTTATTATCGACGATACACCCGAAGCGGTTGTGCTTTCCGGATTCGATCCGGTGCGCAGGGAAATTGCCCGGCTATCCTTGGAAAAACTTATTTCCGACGGCAGAATTCATCCCGGTAGGATCGAACAGGTGATCGAAAAAACCAGCAAAGAAATGGACGAAAACCTGGTTAAAATCGGTGAAAAAGCCTGTATGGAAACAAATATTCATAACATTTCCGGAAACATTGTAAAACTTATTGGAAGACTTAAATACCGAACAAGTTACGGTCAAAATATTCTCCAGCATTCCATCGAAGCAGCTTGGATCTGCGGCATGCTGGCTTCCGAACTCGGCATCGATCAAGAATTGGCACGCAGAGCAGGATTCCTGCATGACCTGGGCAAAGCGATCGACCATGAATATGATGGCTCACATGCCAAGTTGGGTGCGAATATTGCCCGCAAGAACGGAGAAAGCAAAATTATCATAAATGCCATTGAAGCTCATCACGAAGAAGTTGAATATCAAAGCGTTTATGCAGTCCTGACACAAGTAGCGGACGCCATTTCCGGCGCCCGCCCCGGTGCTCGCAGAGAAATGCTGGAAACCTATATGAAACGCCTGACGAAGATGGAAGATATCGCAAATTCTATCGAAGGTGTGACCAAATCCTATGCTATTCAGGCAGGACGCGAACTTAGAATAATTGTAGATCCTGCCACAATAGATGATAAAAAAACAGCTTTTATAGCATCTGATATTGCTGAAAAAATCGAAGCTGAAATGCAATATCCCGGGCAGATCAAAGTAACGGTGATCAGAGAAACCAGGCAGACAGCGGTCGCAAAATAATGAACATTTTGTATCTGGGAGATATCATTGGTAAACCAGGCAGAAATCTGGTGAAAGAACATTTGCCGAATCTCCGGAAGGAATTTGATATTTCCGTTTGCATCGCCAACGGAGAAAATGTGGCGCAGGGAAGAGGCATCACCGAAAAAACGGCGAATGAACTTTTCCTGGCTGGCGTGGATGTTTTTACCAGCGGTAATCATCTCTGGGATAAGAAAGAATCGCTGGATTTCATTGCTTCGGAAAAAAGGATTTTGAAACCACTTAATTATCCGGAAAAAGCAATCGGCTCCAAATATTATATCTTTGAAACTGCCGAACAAAAAAAGATTGCTGTCATCAGTTTGATCGGGCAGGTTTTTATGGCTCCGGCCGATTCACCTTATGCCGCGTTTGAAAGAATCCTGCCGGAAATTACTGAAATAACGAATATTATCTTCGTCGATTTTCATGCGGAAGCGACAGCCGAAAAACGGGCTTTAGGTTTTTATCTGGAAGGAAAAATCACTGCTTTGATCGGCTCTCACACTCACATCCAAACAGCGGATGAAGAAATCTTACCTGGTGGAACCGCCTATATCACCGATGCCGGCATGACCGGTCCTCACGATTCCGTGATCGGAACAGATAAACATATAATTCTTCAAAAATTTACCAGTGGTATGCCGCTAAGGTTCGACGTCGCTTCCGGTGGACTTCAGATCAACGGTGTAGTTGTTATAGCCGATGACAATACCGGAAAAGCAACTGAAATTATCAGATTAAGAAGGAATTATTGATGGCTCAGATTTTATCTGGGAAAGTAGTAGCAAAAGCAATTTTCGCAAACATCAAAAAAGAGATAGAAGAACACCAACTAAAACCCAAACTCGTGATCATCATCATCGGTCATGATCCGGCAGCCGAATTTTACGTTCAAAACCTGGAGAAAAAGGGTTCTAAGATTGGAATATCCGTTCAAACCAGAAAATTTACTGCCGATATTTCAGAAGCTGATATTTTAAAAGAAATCTCGCTTTTGAATGATGATAAGTCGATTCACGGCATAATGATCCAAAAACCTTTGCCTTCACATGTTGCTGAATCGAAGATCGTTTTAGCGATCGATCCCGCCAAAGATATGGATGGTTTTCATCCGGTCAATATTGGGAATATGATCCTCGATCAAGCCGGATTCATCCCTTCCACACCTGCCGCAGTTCTGGAAATGCTCAGATTTTATAACATCGAAACAGCAGGCAGGAAAGTCGTGATATTGGGAAGAAGCAACATCGTAGGCAAACCGCTGGCAAATCTATTATTGAGAAAAGATCAAACAGGCAATGCTACCGTAACAGTGTGCCACAGTCGAACGAAAAACCTGGCGGAAATCACGAATCAGGCTGATATTCTGATTGCAGCGATCGGAAGAGCAAACTATGTTCAACCCGAAATGATCAAGCAAAATGTTGTGGTCATCGATGTGGGAGTGAACCAGATTGTTGATCTTGAAAAAGGTCAGAAATATGTAGGTGATGTGGATTTTGAAAAATGCTCGGAGAAGTGCTCTATGATTACACCTGTGCCGGGTGGCGTGGGTACTGTGACTACTGCTGTGTTATTGAACAATGTATTAAAATCTACTAAAAAATTAACTGTTCAAGATAATTTTATTGACGAGAAATGGTTAAAAAAGTAAATAGAATACTCGGAGAGAAAGTATTAATATTTAGTATATTATGGGAGGATTTGATGTCGAAATTTAGAAATGCATTAATTTTAATCACAACTCTGGCGATCATCGTATTTGCATTCACCGCGTGCGAAAGGAAAGGTAAACTTTATCCCAACGAAAAGCCAACTATTGCTATCACATCGTATGAGGGAACAAGTGCACCGGATTCAAATGCTGTGCTTTTCCAGCAAAAGATCTATTGGGAAGCGCATGACACAGACGGTGTAGTTGATAAATACGCATTCGCAGTTGTGGATTCAATTTTAAACGCTTTTACAGACGATGCCGGTAATCCGGTGGGAACGCCTGGTTATCCTGTGGTTGATGATAAAGGCTGGGTTTATCACTACCAGTCTGGAGCAGATGAATCGATACCATTATCGATTTCAACTCAACGAACGATCTGGACGGATCAAGTTTATGCTGTGATTAATTTCCCGGCGGCGAATGTAAATGGAGACAGCGCGCATGTTACCAGTGTTTTCCAGGTAAAATGCAAAGATAACAGCGGCGATGAGTGTGATGAGCCAGCCAGGAAGTTCTATACGGCTGAATCCAATGTTCCAAGATGTACGGCAGGTTCAACCAGAGGTGATATAAACACCCAGACAGTCGGAATCGGTATGGTTCTCAGTTTCAGTATCATCGACGACGATCCGTTTGTTGGCGCTATTGCCGACCATTTCGAGTTCCGTCTTGAAAAAAGAAACCTGCTGGGAGAAGTAATTCCCGAAGCCGATGGAGGTTATAACGAAACCTGGTGGTCAACTATTGATGAGAACAACATCCACCAATATCTGATCACACTGAATAATTGGGGAGGAACGAGAGCTTCATTAAAATTAAATTCTTTCTTAAGCGGCGCTCCTCAGGACTCAACTTACCTGATTTCCAAAGTGATCGATATTGCGGGGATCGTTTCTGATTCAACTACAATTTCTTTTGTAGTAAAAGAAGGCTTCTATCCAAGTTCGCTCATTTACAATGGTATTGCCCAGGAAGGCAACGCCAACGTCAATGACGTTTATGCTCTCGGAGAAAACCATTTTGTAACCTATATTGACGAAGCTTTGGGACAGTTGCTGCCCAGCGTGATGACAACTGAAGGCGCACACTACGCTACACCCTTCTGGATTAATACGAACAGTGATTATGTGGCACTTTACAGTAATGATCTGAAAGTTTATCTTTCCTGGGGTTATAATGGTGAATACCAGGGTAACAGTCCGGGATCGAGAAAACAGGGTATCGTTAAAGATGAAAGAACCGGCAATCAGTATTTTTCGGAGATCAAGTACTTCGATTTGAGATTGGACGGCGAACCGTATCATTATGCCCCGCTTCCAGCTGCACAATACAATTTTGAAGATCAGGAAACAGGGAAAGTCTGGTTACGCGTTCCTGTTTCTCATGCTATTGCACAGGAAACGATCTTGACCAGCCTTGGTGATGGAACTCATAAATTTGAAGTTCGCGCAGTTGACCTGCAGGATGTGGGTGATGCCACTCCAACCTCGTTTATCTTCAAAGTTATAAGCATCGTTCCAGTTGTAGATAAAGAAGGTATCTTAATTCTGGACGATTCACCATCCGGCCTTTTCTGCCCGGAAGTCTATGTTGACAGCCTTTATTCTACAGCTTATTTCCTGGCAGGATACCCAGGAACAGTCGATGTTTTAGACAGAGCTGAACTCAAAGCTTCAATCTGGAACAGCCCACTTCACTGGTCCAAGGATGTATTCTCACCTACAGATCTGCAGAATTATAAAACAGTAATTTATTTTGCTGATTCTCCTAATGAGCCAAATAAATTTGCCATGGAATATGATGTATTGAACATTTATTTGCGAAATGGCGGAAACCTGATCTTCAGCGGCGGTAAGAATATCGCAGTGGAAGTTCAAAGAGATTGTGTTAATTTCGGATTCCCAATCTTGCGGAAATATTTTGGCATTGAAGAAGATATAGACGCTGTGAAATATGTGAAGAAAGGAATTACGGAAGCAAACTACCTGAACCTGCAATATTTCATCGGAGCAACGGCAGATGACGGCTTTACTCAAGATATTGATATGCAATTTCCAAGTTTCAATACTCTGGTCTCTGATGCTTTAGGACCGGTATCATATTTCGTCGAGGACATGCTTGATCCTGCTACCCAGGTAATTTACCGCTTCCAATGCAAACCGGCCGGAGATGGTTCCAATGATCCATCTCAATATGAAGCAAACTTTTTCAATGGTCAGCCTGTAGGTTTGAAAAAAGTTACGGGCTTAAGTAAGTGTTACATATTTGGGTTCCCGCTGGCTTATATGGTTCCCGAGCAAGTGAATACAGTCCTTCTACAGTGCATTCAGGAAATTGAGACAGAGTAGAAGGTAAAAAGGAGATAACATGAAAAAATCAATATTTATAAATGTCATTTGGATAGGTTTAATGTTAAGCCTGTTAGTAATGTCTGGTTGTGTTAATAAAGATCCGAATAAACCCGTCGAAATCATAGATTACGATGATGTAGATGTGACTCTTATCGATAACTGGGATCTCTGGGAATATCAAACCGGCAACCTTGATGCTGGAAATCAAACAGTGGAAAAAGCAATTATGTTTTCCCGGGAAGTGGAAGGTTATCCTGCCTTGGTTGAAGAGCTTTATGCCAATATCGAAAAACATAAGATTACTACTATTGATGGATTAATAAACTTGGATTCTGCCGCTGAAGACATTGAAAGTGTACATATGAATACCTGCCAGATCTGGACGGAAGATGAAGATGAAAATCCCACCTATTACTATGATTATTTCTACAATGAAAACTCCGGTGCTTTGTGGCTGCGTTCCGAAACTACTGCAGATATCATCTGGTCTGTCGATCCGGCAATCATCGATACGGTCTATGTGGGACCGGATTCCATCGCCTATTATGTGTCCGATGAAGATTACACACTTCTCTATCGCCACAATGCTGGCCCGATGCTGATTTTGAGCCAACCGGCAAATAATTCTGTCATTCCAATTCCCGGCAATAATGATCTGGATGATTTGACTCCTAAATTTAAATGGAACAATTTCAATAATGCTTCAGAATACACCATTCAGGTGAGACTTGATACTTTGTTCAGCGAGGAAACCGGTTTCGTGTACAATCAAATCGTTACGACAAATCAGTTCACTACTCCCAGCGATCTGGATAATTTCGCTATGTATTATTGGCGGGTGAAAGCTGATAATTCCAACTGGAGCAATATCTGGAATTTTGCTACTCATCAGGTTGTGATACTGACCAACCCGGTAAACAGAAATCATGAAGGCATGAAACCAAATTTTGTCTGGCTGCCACTTCAGGGAGCTGCTGAATATACTTTACAAGTTTCTGATAACGTGGATTTTTTAACTCCAGAAATCAATATTACCACGACAAACACATCTTACAATCCAACCACGAATTTACAACCGAACACCAAGTATTATTGGAGAGTAAAAGGTGATAACTCCGGTGATAATTGGAGTGATATTTGGTATATTACTACCGACAAGAGAATTTCGTTGGATCCCAATGCAACTCCATTTGATGATACTACAGAAATTCCGATACCGGTTGCGTTTGATTGGCCCGACCTTTCCAATACAACAGAGTATCAGATTGAAATAGCACTCGATAGTTTATTTTCAGATGTTGTCTTGAACGATAATACTACAACTAGCGATTACATTGATGCAGGAATTCTGCAAACCAACAATGAATATTTCTGGAGGGTGAATAGCGATGTAGCTTATGATTGGAGTGATACGCTCAGCTTCAAAACAAATGATGTTGTTCTTTTAAACCTTCCTGAAGACGGGGCTGTAGATATTGGTGTGATCACCCAATTCAAATGGGAAAAATTCAATGATACAGGAACTGAGTATGTTATTCAAGTGGCAGATGAAAATACCTTCGCCAATCCACTTGTTGATTCCCATATCTATTATGTAGGTTCTACCATTACCTGCGAAACAGCATCCAGAATTCAGGAAAACACAACCGATGATCTGATCGAGTTCATTCCGCTTCTGGTGGAAGACTTTGATCCGATGACCGTTTATTATTGGCGGGTTCAGAGAGATTTTCTGGGGTGGAGTGAAATCTGGACATTTACAACTTTGGATTTGGCAGGAGAAACGGTGTTGACGGAACCTTTAGATGCTGCTGAGGACATCGAACCACTAGCTAAATTCAAATGGGAAGCAGTTCCCGGTATCGAATTCTATCGAATGCAGGTTTCTTTAGATCCTGATCTGGCAGATACGCTTTGGGTGAACAAGGTTACTACCGACAGAACATATACGCTAGTTAACAACGCAACCTTTAATGAGATGTTACTCATAGGAGAAACATATTATTGGCGAGCTCGTAGCGACAGAACAGACTGGAGTGACATCTGGTCATTTACAGTAAGAACTGGAATTCCCTATGACGTCGAAGCTGTTTGCCTGGAAGAAACTCCTAACAAAGTAGATCTTCTTTGGAAATGCCAGTCTGGTGAATACACACTTTTCTGGGTAGAAAGATCTGATGATAATGGGGCAACCTGGACAGAACTTGGTTCTGTGGCCGATACAAAAAGAGAATTTGTGGATTTTGATCTGGCTCTATTAACAACTTATGTTTATCGTGCCAGGACCGAATATCCCTTGGGCTTTAGCGATTATTCTGATGAAATTACCATTACAACAGTAGATTTTGATACTTCAACAATTGCACCTGCCACAACTTCAGTTGACGGTGGAACATTCAGTATGGGAAGTGCAGCTGGAGATGATGATGAATTACCGCTCAGGAATATTACCTTAACTCATGATTTCGAGATTGGAACTTATGAAATTTCCAATACGGAATATTGCAAAGTATTGAACTGGGCTTTAGGAAAAGGCAAGGTTAAAGGTCCGAATGGTCCTTATGGTGAAGGCTTTAACTATGCTGCAGATGCTTTCCCGGTCGGCAATATATTCGACTCGGATGATTGCTGCATCAGTTTCAGCAATACTGCCAAGATTTATAAAGTTGAAGTAGGAATGGGAGACTATCCTGTTATTGGAATTAAATGGTTTGGAGTAATTGGTTATGCCAACTGGTTGAGTATGATCAAAGGTTATACTCCACTTTACTCAGGAACTTTCTCCGGGTCGCCAAGTGTAAACTGTGATGTTTATAGTACCGAAGGTTACCGCCTTCCCACCGAAGCTGAATGGGAATTCGCTGCCACAGGTGGAAACTCGACGGCAGGCTACACCTACAGTGGCAGCAATACAATCGACGATGTTGCCTGGTATATCTGGAATGCCGGTGATGCTTTACATGCCGTCGGTTTGAAAGCTGCTAATGAACTGGGTCTGAAAGACATGAGCGGAAATGCCTGGGAATGGTGTTCGGACAAATATGGCGCTTATGATCCTTCTACCCTCACTGATCCGACCGGACCTACCGGAAATATCAGCAACAACACAACGGTTGTTGTGCGAGGTGGATGTTGGGAATTTGATGCTTATCACCTGAGGAATGCCAACAGAAGCTTCAGCAAGGCAAATCTGGCATACAAAGTGAATACAAATATCGGTTTTAGGATCGTGAAAATTACACCTTAAAACCGATGTGAAAAATAGTTGAAGGCTCCTGGAATTTTCCGGGAGCTTTTTTGTTGGAAAGGAAATTAGTTGCAGGAAAAACATCATAAAAATTAATTGCCAGCAGTTAAATTCGTGGAGAGTTGCCGGAGCGGTTGAACGGGACGGTCTCGAAAACCGTTGTGGGTTTAACGCCTACCCAGGGTTCGAATCCCTGACTCTCCGCCAGATTTTAACATTATTCCAGCACATTGGATTTGCCCCGATGTAAAGCTTGGGGCGAGAACAATGACTATCAGGATTTATTGAGCAATTCTCGACTCGTACTGCGTTCACGAGTCAAGTCTTGCTTCCGTCATTGAACAAGGATACATGTCATTCCCATGAAAATGGGAATCAAAAAAAGATCCCCGATTTCTCGGGGATGACATTGTGCATAATGTGTACGAGTTAGAGCTAACTATCTCTTCTCTCTAAAAAACCTTGTCATCAACTCCGAACATTCATCAGCCAGAACACCAGATATGACTTCCGGATTGTGATTGAAATTCTTATCCAGCAAAGCGTTGTAGATAGAACCAACTGCTCCGGCTTTGTGATCATAGCAGCCAAATACAACCTTACCCACTCGACTCCAGATGATCGATCCGGTACACATCAAACAAGGCTCTACAGTTACGAATAAAGTGCAATCCTGCAGGAATTTTTCTCCGTTTTTGATCGCTTCTTCGATAATTAATTTCTCAGCATGAGCTAATGGATCATTTAATTGATTGGTTCGGTTGTGATTTCGATAGAATAATTTATAGTTTTTTACTAAAACAGCACCGATCGGCACTTCGTTTTCCTGAAGTGCCGATCGGGCTTCTTCTATAGCTATTGTCATCCAATGTTCGTTGGATTCTATGCTATTATGCTTCATTTCGATTTGTATCTAACCCCTCTCCGGCTAAAGCCGTATCTCCCCCTGACAGGGGAGAGATCTGGAATTCAGGATGAAACTCCATTCCTTATTTTCCCCCTGTCAAGGGGGCTACAAGGGGTTTGCAAAGCAAGTTTTAATTTCTCTATCTTTTATAAACATAATTTAAATAAAACTTAGACTTAACCCCTCTCCGGCTGAAGCCGTATCTCCCCTTAACAGGGGAGATATTCAATTAATCCCTTCGATTGAGACAATATTGAAATAACTTTCTATTCTTTCTTTCTTATCCTCTTCCATATCCCCCTGTCAAGGGGGACTAAGGGGGTTTCTTACTGCCCGCCGGAATCCTTGATAAATTTATAGTAATCGCTGTCGGTCGTCATGATCAGTGTGTTCTTTTTATCCATTGTTACTTCATAGGTTTCCAGCGTTTTTAGAAATTCATAGAATTCGGGATCGCGATTGTAAGCATTGGCAAAGATCTTGATAGCTGAAGCATCGGCGCGTCCAATGATCTCTTGGGCAGTTTTATAAGCTTCCGATTGGATTAGATCCAGTTCCCGCTGCATTTTACCTAATATTTCAGCCGAATTACCCTGTCCTTCCGAACGGTATTTTGCTGCGATTTTCTGACGTTCGGAAATCATACGTTCATAAACTTTCTGGCCTACTTCCTGGTTGTAATTGATGCGTTTTACTTTCACATCTATCAGGCGAATCCCGTATTCATCACACAATACCGAGGCTCGCTGGAAAATCTGATCGGCAATAATACTTCTACCCATATCAATTGTTTCTTCCACGATTCCACTGCTATAATTATCTTCGAATTCTTCGGTAAAAATCAAAGTTCTATTGGAATTCCGCACGATCTCGATGAGGGAATTTGAGCTTACCACATCGCGGGTTGTTCCACTGATAATATCATCCAAACGCCCATGAGCAAAAGACTCACTGCGCACTGTCTGATAAAACTTCAGAGGATCAACGATCTGCCAGCGTGAGAATGTATCCAGCCAGATATATCGTTTGTCGGATGTCGGAATTTGTTTAGGATCACCGTCCCATTCCAGAATTCTTTTTTCAAAATAATGGACTTTCTGAATGAAAGGAACTTTCAGAAGCAGGCCGGCATTTGTAGTAGGTCCACCAATAGGATCGCCAAATTGAGTGATGATGGATTGCTGTCTCTCGTCCAGAATATAAAAAGCATTCAAAATTATAATTACGGCAGCAATCACGATCAATATAAAATATTTATTTAATTTCATCATTTACCTCCTGTTCCCAGTTCTAGAAGCGGTAGTAAACCTTTCAGTTCGTCATCTACGACATAAATCTTTTCTACTTTAGGAAGTATCTTCTGCATGGTTTCCAGGTATAAGCGCTTCTTAGTAACGATTTTTGCATTCCTATATTGATTGTAAATTTGAATAAAACGTTCCGCATCACCATTGGCGCGATTGACGCGATTGATGGCATAACCTTCTGCTTCTTCGATAGTTCGCTTAGCTTTTCCCTTTGCTTCCGGAATGATCTGGTTGTATTGCTGCCAGGCTTCATTCAAGATGCGTTCTTTTTCCTGCTTGGCAGAGTTTACATCATTAAAGGCAGGTTTGACAGGTTCGGGCGGATTGACATTCTGCAGATTGATTGTGTAAATTTCTATCCCGGAACCATAATCATCCAGAGTTTTCTGCAGTTCCACCTGGATGTCATCGGCAATTTCCTTACGGCTGAGCACGATCACTTCATCACCACTTCTATCGCCTACGATCTGCCGCGTTACCGATTCGGAAAGGTCACGAATAGTTTCTTCAATATTGCGGATATTGAATAGAAATTTCACCGGATCTTTGATGCGGTATTGCACGATCCATTCAACGTCGGCAATGTTCAAATCTCCGGTCAGCATGATGGATTCAAGATCGTAACCCTTAGTTGAATAGGTTGATTTCACACCGGGCTGGATCGTTCTGAAACCGAATTCTTCCTTAAAAACGTGCTTCACTTTTACTTTGGTAAGTTTATCAACTCCAAAGGGGATTTTGAAATGAAGGCCTGGTTCGGTCGTAGTCACATATTTCCCAAAACGCTGGATAACACCTACTTCTTCAGGATCGACAGTGTATAATCCCGTGAAGAAAAAGATAGCTGCAGCTATGACTATCACAATTGTAATAAATCTTTTTTGTGATATCTTCGGCAGCTTATCCGTGTTAATTTTGATCTCTTCAAAATTAGACATAAAGGCTCCTTATTACTTTTTTTTAAAATATTGGATTGTTTCTTTGATTCCCTTCTGCAAAGAATATTGAGGGTGCCAATCCAGTTCAATTTTTGCCTTTGCGATATTCAAACAACTTCTGCTGATATCTCCCGGACGAGCTTCGCCGGGAATTGGTTCGACGTTTACTTTCATCTGTCGTGCAATTTCTCTGTATAATTGACCGGTGGTTGTTTCCTGACCGGTTCCGATATTATAGGAATTCAATTTTCCTGTGTTTAAGGCTTTCACATTTGCCTGCACGATATCTTTCACGAATACATAATCACGGATCATGCCGTCCGGTTCATTTGGGAAAGCATAAAGTTTTGATGTGATAGAATCTCTGAAATTGGTGATGAAGATCGAAACGACACCTGCTTCTCCATGCGGTATCTGGCGGGGTCCAAAAACATTAGCATAACGCAGCACAGTATAATTCAACCCATATTGATGATGATAAAAATGCAGATATTTTTCCGAGATGAATTTGTGAATGGCATAAGGTGAAAGCGGGATGGGATCGTAATTTTCGGTGGTTGGATATTCTGAAGCTTCGCCGTAAATGGCTCCACCTGATGAAATGAAAATTACTTTTTTCACATTAAACTTCACACAGTTCTGCAGAATGTTCAAAAACCCTCTGGCATTCACATCTGCATCGAGCATCGGATCTTGAACAGAGATCGGCACGCTGATCTGGGCGGCATGATGATTGATGATGTCCGGTTTTTCTGCCGCAAAAACTTTCTCGATCTCTTTATCGCGAACATCGATTTCATAAAATTTTGCAGAAGGATTTACGTTATGTTTGAAGCCGGAACTCAGATTGTCGATCACCACGACTTGATGTCCCAAGCGAATATATTCATCTACCACATTTGAGCCGATAAAACCAGCTCCGCCAGTTACGATAATTTTCATTTGCTTTCCTAACTTATTCGTCATCATCATCTTCCACATCTCGTATCACTTTCACCTGGTTGGAATTTACAGTTACTGCTACCGCCTGCCTCAGTAAATTTACCTGTAAAATCACTTCGGTTATATTTTTCTGATCTTCCACATATCCTGTCAAGCCTTCAAATGGTCCAGCCGTAATTATAACTTTTGTACCGTTTTCCAGGAATTTCGCATTACGGAAATCTGCACCTTTTTGAGTGCCTTTATAGATTTGCTGAAGTTCTTCCAGTAGTTCTGCTTCATTGATAACGTTCAGAAAATGCGCTGTATGCCCTGTTATGGTCAGCGTTCTTCTTTCC
>JAUSOT010000023.1 GCA_030656075.1 Candidatus Cloacimonadales bacterium | reverse complement strand
TCGGTCAATTCATTATTTTCCGAACTCTATTTTGCAATCAAATCAATTTTAACGGCAATGTTGCCAAACAATCTGTCAAGTTCCGAAAATACCCGATTCTCCATCAATTGAGAAAAATAGGGTTGTCGGACTGGACTCAATCTTTAAATCTTTAAATCTTTGAATCTTTGAATCTTTGAATCTTTGAATCTTCGAATCTTCGAATCTTTGATCCCGAAGCTATCGGGACTGAATCTTTGAATTCTTGTATAAACAATTGATAACCAAGATGAAAGAATCACAAACATCAGAATTTAAAGTGAGTTGGCGCGATGAGTACCTCAAGCATCTCTGTGCTTTTGCAAACACTCAGGGCGGCAGTCTGTTCATTGGAGTTGGAGATGATGGTAAGGTGGTAGGGGCGGTAGAAAGCAAAAAATTACTCGAGGATATACCAAATAAAGCAATCAACTATCTCGGAATTATTGTTGATGTTCTTTTAATTGAAGAAGCCGAAAAAGAATATCTCGAAATAATAGTGCCCCAAAGTAGTGTTCCAATTGCCTTCAAAGGGGTTTATTATGTGAAAAGTGGCAGCACTAAACAGGAGCTGAAAGGTGCCGAACTTCAGCATTTTATCTTGAAAAAGATGGGACGGACTTTTGATGAATTGCCGCTAGAAAGTGCTGATTTTAGCGATATTGATGAAAAAGTAGTCAGAAAATTTCTTCGAAAGGCCATCAAAGCAAACCGCCTCTCATCCGATGCCGAGACCGATGATCTGCAAAGTATTATTTCAAACCTCAAGCTAATAACAGAAACGGGAAAGCTTAAAAATGCCGCGATGCTCTTATTTGGGAAAGACCCACTCCGCTTTTTTAGTTCCGTTACATTTAGAATTGGTCGTTTTGGCGATAGCGATCACGATCTGAAGTTTCAGGATGTTATTGAGGGCAATATTTTTGAAATGCCCGATAGAGTTATTGAAACCCTTCGCGCAAAATACCTCATCTCACCAATCAGATACGAAGGTCTGCAGCGCATCGAAGAACTGGAATATCCCGAAGAAGCACTACGGGAAGCTGTTTTAAATGCTGTTCACCCCGTTAGATACTCATGAATATGTACTTTATTTATATTTTAAAAAGTGAGTTTGACAATAACTTTTATGTAGGGTATACTCATGATTTAGACCAGCGATTACAAGACCATGGAAATGGAAATGTTACATCAACTAAAAACAGAAGGCCACTTAAATTAGTTTATTTTGAAGCATGTTTAAACCAACAAGATGCTACGCATAGGGAAAAATATCTTAAAACATCTTGGGGTAAAAGATATATAAAAACTCGATTAAAGAATTATCTAACGGGGTAAACAAAGATTACACCGGCGTTCATATCCAATTAAGCATTTACGATGATAAGCTTATGCTTTGGAACCCAGGGAAATTGCCGGATGAAATTACGATTGATAAATTGATGCAAAAACACCCTTCAATTCCAAGAAATCGTCATATAGCTAACATATTCTTTAAAGCTGGTTATATTGAAGCCTGGGGCAGAGGTGTCGAAAAAATTAAGGATGGTTTCCAAAAGGCGGGGAAACCGAAACCGTTGTTCGAAGAACTCGGCGGAGGTGTTATGATTACTTTATTTAAAGGCTTACTTGAAAATGTCTCCGATAATGTCACTGATAAAGTCACTGATAATGTCACTGATAATGTCACCGATAGATTGTCCAAGATAATTAAATGCATCGAAGCAAATAGTACTATAACTGTTATGGAATTAGCTCTAATACTTAATGTTTCAAAGAGGACAGTTTTAAGAGATATTGAGAAACTTAAAACAGATAATAAACTGGCCAGGACAGGTAGTGAAAAAGGCGGACACTGGGAAATTGTAAATGATGATTAATCGACGTGTTTGCCGCTAGAACCTTAAAAATCCCCGAACCCGAAGAAACCCCGGCCCATATGGAGCAATTCCCGGAGGCGCTGCTGCTTTGGGAAGAAAATTAATGTTACGAGTTATGGGTTATGAGTTACGGGTTCGTTCAATAGATTTGGTCATCTCCGATAGTCTATTGTTCAGGCTAAGAATAAAAAATATCATTGACATTGTGAAAAATAAATGGCAAATATTTCTTGCTTTGAGGATTTGGAAATTTGGCAACTGTCAAGAATTATAGGTAAAAAAGTCTTTGAGATGACTAATAATCCACCTTTTTCCAAAGACTTTAAATTTGTAAGTCAAATCAGATCAGCAGTAGGATCTGTAATGGATAATATCGCTGAAGGATTCGAACGGGACGGAAGAAAAGAATTTATTCAGTTTCTATATATTGCGAAAGGCTCATCCGGTGAAGCTCGTTCCCAATCCTACAGGGCATTCGATTTCAACTACATTTCTCAGGATACACTTGATGAATTGAAGGAAAAAACCAATGAAATTTCATCAGAAATAGGCAACTTCATCAAATACCTCAAAAACTCAGAGCTCAAAGGAGCGAAGTTCAAAAAGTGAAATTCAAAAATTCCGAATTCAAAAAAAAAGAATTCAATAATTCAAGAATTCAATAATTCAAAAATTATAGAAATAGTAACAGGAATCTTTGAATCCTTGAATATTTGAATCTTTGAATGTTTGAATCCTTGAATCCTTGAATCTTTAAATCTTTGAATCTTGAATCCACTCCGAAAAGTGTCCATGTTTTTAATTAATTATTAATCAGATATTTAATTGTTTATTTCAATTGTTTTGTGTATCTTGCTTTATAATTAAAAGAGCAACAAATGTTCAAGAAATCTTCAAAATCAAGTCAACTTAACATTTTTACATCTCCCAAATCTTTGTTTTCTGGCAATTCGCTAAAAATGTACGAAGATGAGCAGGCTTGGCATA
>JAUSOT010000020.1 GCA_030656075.1 Candidatus Cloacimonadales bacterium | reverse complement strand
GCAGGATTGGGACTGCTGGTAACGATACCATTTTCTTATATTATCATCGAACGCTATTATCTGCGCATGGAAGAATACGATTTATTTGAAACTGAGGGGAGAGGTTATCATGTTCAAGAAGAAAATTAAACCGGTACATCGAAAAAAAGGTACATTCCAGGAATATGCGGAAGCCATTTTGTTCGCTTTCGTCGTTGCTTTCCTGATAAAAAATTACATTTTCCAGAATTTCAAAATTCCTTCCTCTTCCATGGAAAAAACACTGCTGATTGGAGATTACCTCGTGGCAAACCGGTTGAAGTTCTTTTTCACCGATCCGCAACAGGGAGATATCGTTACTTTCCAATATCCGGCTCAGGCGGAAGAACCGGGCGTTTCCTGCCATGATGATCCCCGTCCTTTGCTAACCAGAAAAGATTATGCGTTACTCATCAAACCTATCTACTGGGATAAAGTAAATTTTAAATTCAAAATACATTCAAAGAAAAATATCGTGAAACGGGTGATCGGATTGCCCGGCGATACGGTGGAAGTGAAGAATAAAATCGTTTATGTGAATGGTGAAAAATACACGGTTGGCAAAGAACAATATATAGATAGAAGGATTATTCCGCGTCATGCTGAAAACCTGGAATGGAACGGAGAATCGATGGGCAGCAAAGATAATTTCGGGCCTGTTACCGTTCCCGAAGGCAAGTATTTCGTGATGGGCGACAACCGCGATGTGAGTGCCGACAGCCGTTATTGGGGATTTCTGGATAAACATGATATTAATGGCACTCCACTGTTTATCTTTTTCTCGCATGGCGCTCCGCCCATCTTGGAATATTACAGTAAGATAGAAAGGAAAAGTGTTTTTCGCTGGAACAGGATATTTAAGCTGATCAAGTAATATGCGGTCACTTTCTGTGAATGAAAAAAATTGGATGCGATACTTTCCGAATCTCAGCGGGAAGATTTTCTTTGAGTGAAGCTTCGAAAAGAGTTTTCTCTTCCGAAGCTTTCTTTCAAATTTTCTGAGATTAAGATTCGGAAAAAGAGTTTTCCCTTCCGAAGCTTTCTTTCAAAATTTCTGAGATTAAGATTCGGAAGGTTGAATGAAAAAATTGGATGCGATACTTTCCGAATCTTAGCGGGAAGAAAATCTCTGCGGGAAAGCTTCGGAAAGGCAAACCCGAGTTGGGTCCAAAAAGACTCGACTCGGGTTTTAATATTAGACAAAATAATTTAGTAGAGATTGCTTCGATAGAATTCCTCTGCAAGATCACTCGCAAAGACACAATCGCCCAATCACTAAATCACCAAATCACCAAATCACTCAATCACTCAATCACCAAATCACTCAATCACCCAATCTCTCAATCACCAAATCACCAAATCACTCAATCACTCAATCACCAAATCACTCGATCACCCAATCTCTCAATCACCAAATCACCAAATCACTCAATCACTCAATCACCAAATCACCAAATCTCTCAATCACCCAATCTCTCAATCACCAAATCACCAAATTATTGAATCTGCCTGAGAGCCTGAGCAATGTTCAAAGAATTATCCCCAATGTGTTCAAAGTGTTTCAAGAGATCGAGATAGAGTAATTCAGCCTTCACGTCGCTGCCATTCTGTAATCGCTGCTGAGCGGCTTCTTTCAAATTATCACGCAGGTTGTTCATTTTTTCTTCCAACCTGTAAACCATTTCCAGAACCTGTTTTTCCAAATGAACGTTCATCCGCTTTTTATAAAGTGCCATCGATTCAGCCAGCATTGACGCAAAATCTTCGAATTCTTCTCGTGCTTTAGTATGAAGCTTGATCTTGCTGTTATACTTTCTTTCAGTGAGCAGCATCAATTTGAAGCAACTATCCCCGATATTTTCCAGCTCATTCACGATCCTCATCATGGCGTTCACGTTCATCACATTATCTTCACTCAAATCTTCTGTCGAACATTCCACCAGGTATTTGGTGATCTCTTCCTGCATCTGGTCGCTGAGTTCTTCCATAGACTTCACTTCTTCTACTGTGCTACCCATTTTTTTATCAGGATTGCGGAATATCTGCAGAAAAGTATTGAACATATTCTCGACGAGATTTACCATTTTATTGAGCTCGGATTTAGCGGTTTGAATATTCATTTGAGCTGTATCCTGCAAACCGGTATGGATGTATTGCAATTTATATTCTTTGGAAAGATCGCTGGCTTTCGGTTTCACGATTTTTTCTACGAGATGGGCAAAAGGACGGACAAACGGCAGGAAAAGCAAGGTATTTGTGATATTGAACACGGAATGAAAAAGCGAAAGATTTAAGGGCAGATTTTCCTGCAGGCTGGAATCCCAGGGTGCGATATTGAGTATGAATTGAGTGAAATATTTAAAGACAAACGCCATCCAGAAAACACCAAATGTGTTAAAAAGAAAGTGGGCACGAGCTGTTCTACGAGCGTTTACGCTTGTTCCGATGGAAGCCAGATAAGCTGTTATCGTTGTGCCGATATTTTCTCCCAGCACAATGGCGGCAGAAGTTTGAAAATCGATCCAGCCCATAAATGCCATCGTCACTGTGATTGCCATTGCTGCGCTGGAAGACTGTACGATGATTGTGAGCACAGATCCTACAGCAACAAAAATCACAAATGAAAGAAATCCCAGATCGGTATAATTCTTGAGGAATTCCAGAACTTCCGGATTGCTTTTGATATCCGGCACGGAATCTTTTAAAAACATCAATCCCAGAAAAAGCAGGCCGAATCCGATCAATATCTCACCGATGTCTCTGCGGTTTTTAAACTTGGAAAACATGAAGGGAAGGGCAACACCTACAATTGGCAGAGCTATTGCTGTGATCTTGAATTTGAAACCGATAATAGAAACGATCCAGGTGGTTACCGTCGTGCCGATATTCGCTCCCATCACCACGCCGATAGCCTGAGTAAGATTTAGCAAACTGGCATTCACGAAACTCACCACCATCACCGTCGTGGCAGAGGAAGATTGAACCAATCCTGTAATAATGAAACCGGTGAGAATTGCCACAAAGCGGTTAGCGGTCATGTAGTTCAAGATCGACTGCATCCTTTTACCGGCAACTTTCTGGATGCCGTCGCTCATCACGCGCATTCCATACAGGAACACACCGAGCGCTCCTAATAACTTAAAAATGGTTACTATCATTTTTTCCTCATAAACTTTCTTTAATTATAGGATAGAAATGTTAAGAATTGATAAAGAAATGTAAATAAATATCAGGAATGTGATTTCCACTCATTCCTCCCGAAAGATTTCTACTCATTCCTAAATTGTATTTGGGAATGCATTTATTTGAAAAGTAATTGAGTTCCCAAATCGGAATTTGGGAACTAGAGAACCAGAGAATCAGGAATGTGATTCTATAATTGGTCAACCATTGCTATAAATTCTTTAATTTTTGCTTCGATCTGGTTTGATAAAGATTACCGCCAAAATGCTTTAAAAGAGCTTCCGCCATCTGGCTGCGAGCTGAATTATGTACGCAGACAAATAGAATTTTCAACTTGTTCATTAGTTCCTCCACTATGAATACATATTACGGATAAATTATTAAGAATCAATAAATTTCATTGATGTGTTTAAACTTTTTTTCCTGCCATTTTTCTGATTTGTCCTTTCTCCTTTACAAAAAATCCCTGAATTTAAAATAAAATTTATAATTATTTGGTAAGGATTAATGCTATGAAATCATTAGTATTGGCGGAAAAGCCGAGTGTAGGAAAAGATCTGGGAAGAGTGTTAAATTGCCGACCGCACGGCAGAGGTTTTATGGAAGGCGATAAATACGTGGTTACCTGGGCTTTGGGGCATCTGGTCACTTTGGCTGAACCGGAAACTTACGATGCAAAATTCAAACAATGGAACCTGGAATATCTTCCCATGCTGCCTGAAAAAATGAAATTGAAAGTGATGAAACAAACATCTCAGCAATTCAGCACCGTGAAATCTCTGCTGCAGAGAAAAGATATTTTCGAAGTGATCATCGCCACCGACGCCGGTCGGGAAGGAGAATTGGTTGCCCGTTGGATCATCATGCTGGGTGGCTGGAAGAATAAACCGATGAAAAGATTATGGATTTCTTCTCAAACTGATTCCGCCATAAAAGATGGATTTGCCAATCTTAAGCCTTCGCAGAATTATGATAATCTTTTCCAGGCTGCTGTGGGAAGAGCCGAAGCCGACTGGCTGGTTGGCTTGAACGTGACCCGCGCTCTCACCTGCAAATTCGATGCTCGTTTGAATGCCGGACGTGTACAAACTCCCACATTAGCACTCATCGTGAATCGGGAAGAAGATATCAGGAAATTTGTTCCAGTTAAGTTTTGGAAACTGAATGCGCTCTGTCCTGGTTTCATCGCTTCCTGGCAGGATCAAAAGGGCAATGATCGCATTTTTGATAAATCAAAAGCTGAAAGTTTGTTGGCAAGATTGAAAGGGAAAAATGCAATTGTTATTTCTGTAACTAAAAAAGCCAAGTCAGAATCTGCTCCGCTGGCTTACGACCTGACCGAATTGCAGCGAGATGCGAATCGCAGATACGGCATGAGCGCCAAAGATACTCTGCATCACACCCAAATGCTTTACGAACGTTTTAAACTCGTTACTTATCCCCGCACAGATTCGCGTTACATCACCAAAGATATGGTTCCCACGCTTAAGCAGCGCTTGCAGCAGGTTGCCAAAGCAGGTTACAGCAGGCAGGTTGAACCGCTTTTACGGAATGAAATAAATCCTTCCAACCGGTTTGTGAACGATGCCAAAGTCAGTGATCATCATGCCATTATTCCCACCGAAATTCCGGTGCATTTAAGTTCACTTTCCAGTGATGAAAAGAAAATTTATGACCTGATCGTAAAACGGTTCATCACTGTGCTGTACCCGCCCTATAAATATGAACAGATCATCGTTTTATTGGAGATTGAAAAAGAAACTTTTCGGGTTACAGGCAGGATCGTGCAAGAACTTGGTTGGAGAGCGGTTTCATCCATTATGAAAGATGATGATGAAGAAGAAGATTCCAGCCGTTCCATTCCGGAACTGAAGAAAGGGCAGGTCGTGAAAGTGAACGATCTGAAACTGGTGGCTTCCCAAACCAAACCGCCTTCCCGCTACACGGAAGCAACTTTGCTCACCGCCATGGAAAATCCGGGAAAATTCATTGAAGACGAAGAATTGAGAGATTCCATTAAGTCGGGTGGACTCGGCACTCCAGCTACCCGAGCGGATATAATCGAAAAGCTTATCAACGGTTATTATGTGGAACGAAACGGCAAAGAATTGGTGCCGACTGCCAAAGCTTTCGAATTGATCAGACTGGTTCCTGAAACGCTTAAACATCCGGAGCTTACGGCAGAATGGGAAAAACGTCTGGGGAAAATAGCCAAAGGCGAAGAAAATAAAAATAGATTTATCGCCGATATTCGGCAGAATACAGCTGACCTGGTAAGCAAGATCAAAGCTTCGGAATTTAAATTTGAGATCACGAATTTAAGCAACGAAAAATGTCCGGTCTGCGGCGCTCCGATGATGAAATTCACCGATAAATTCGTCTGCAGCGACCGCAAATGCGGCAATGAAACAGGAATGCAAAAAGAGACTGGAATGCGGACAGAGCGCAAATCGAAGAAAGATCACCAAATGGACAAACAGCTTCTGCAGCGGTTTGGCAAACAGGAAAAAAAACAGGAAGAAACCCTGGGTGATCTGTTCGATTTTTGATGTAAAACGGTCACCTTGATCGTTTAGATTAGCCACAAAAAGCGCAAAATTAGCCACCGAAACCTTGAAAACGGCTTCAACCAGAGGAATACGTGCAGTTAGATTTTTCAACGGTTGTTCATTTGCCACCGAAATTTCACCGAAAAGCACCGAAACTTTCCGAATGGTATATTCTTCTCTTAAAATTCCAGATCGAGCTTAGTCAACAGAGTTTCCCGGCATGGGAATGCCTGGAAACTCTTAATTTGTTATGGGCATTTCATTGTCAAATTTACCAAAGCAAACCACCAATATTAATTCTACCAAACATCAGCTAGTGTGAATTTGGTGATGATTCTTCTAACGGATGATAGTATTTATATATATTCGCTTTATCCATTTTATTATTTTTCTCGTCACGATTGATAATATTGGTTATAGCAAGAAATAACATCGCAATAGATAAGAAGATCATAATTACTTGTGTCCATAAATTGATTTTTGAATATTTATTTGAAGTTAATGAGTTTATAGTATTTGATAATGTATTGATAGACTGTTTTACATAATTATAATTAACCAAAACTCTTTCAGAATCATCTAACAAAGTAAGACGAATTTTGTTTACTAAATTTTCACTCTCGTCTTTCTCGATGTTCTTATTATTTTGATTCAATTGATAAAATGAGAATGAATTTTCCAAAAAATATTCTTTATTGTTACACATATCTTTTAATTCAGTGATAAAAATTGGTAAATTTCTTTCTAATATTGCGAACTTAAAAGAAATATTTCTTAGCTGTGAATTAGCTTTATTAATATTGTTAATTTTTACATTTGATATTTCATCTCTAATTTCTGCTAGTGTCACGTCAAGCTTGACAAGACGTATCGGGAAAATATATTTGACCACATATGGAGGTAAGAAAAATGATCAAATATGTGGTAAATTTAACCAAAGAAGAACAGGAAGAATTATTGAAAATGATTAGTAAAGGAGT
>JAUSOT010000015.1 GCA_030656075.1 Candidatus Cloacimonadales bacterium | reverse complement strand
AAAAAAGAATTTAGAGAGAATTTTTTCGTATGGTTTTTCCACGAAAAAAGGTGGTAAAGGGTTCGGGCTTCATACCAGCGCTTTAGCGATGACTGAACTAAAAGGTAAACTGACAGCAGAAAGTGAAGGTGAAGGAAAAGGTGCAAAATTTATTGTGAACATACCGTTAGAAAAAATTAGGAGTAATCATGAAGAAAATTAACGATCCAAATAAGAAAAGAATTCTCATAATAGACGACAATATCCAGATCCACCAGGATTTTAAGAAAGTGCTGCTGATTTCCAAAGAGAAAGAACACGATCTTGATAAATTGGAAGAAGCACTTTTTGGAAAAACATCAGATCAACAAGATGAAACATACTCGATAGATTATGCATCTCAGGGGGAGGAAGGTCTGAAAATGGTAGAAGAATCTATCAGAAAAAATGAACCTTATGCTGTGGCTTTTATCGATGTACGAATGCCTCCCGGCTGGGACGGGATAGAAACAATATCCAAAATATGGGAAATATGTCCGGAACTGCAGATAGTTATCTGTACTGCTTATTCAGATTATTCCTGGCAAGAACTGTTTAGTAAATTCGGGCATACAGATAAACTTCTAATCCTGAAAAAACCTTTTGATAATATTGAAGTCAGACAGCTTACTTACACCCTTAGTAAAAAATGGGAATTGAACAGAATCGCAAATTTAAAGTTGAATGAACTTGAAAAGAATGTTGAAGAAAGAACAAAAGAGTTAAAGCTTTCTGAAGAAAAGTATAGAACCATGGTGGAATTTTCCAATGATATGATCTGGACTCTTGATACAAAAGGAAATTTCCTTTATATAAATAAGAAATCAGAAGAGGTGGCTGGTCGCAGCAAAAAATCAGGATTAGGGAAGTCATTTGCTCCTGTAATTGTTGAAGAAGATTTAAAAATGGTTGAAAAAGTATTCATGGAAACATTAAAAGGAAAATCACTGCATTATGAAGTTAGAATTCATGACAGCACCAGAACAAAAATAATAACTTTGTCTGTTAACACTACACCTATTAAAAAGGATGGAAAGGTAATTGGAACTGTTAGTTTTGGAAGAGATATCACAGAACGCAAACGAGCAGAAGAAGAAATTAATACAAGCCGTGAACGCTTGAAAATGCTGAATAAAATAATTCGTCATGATCTTTCCAATGATTTTGTAGTGATTCAAAGTGCAGTTAATATCTTCAAAAGGACATCAGATGTATCTTTGCTTGATGAAATTAATAAAAGGGTTGCTAAAAGCTTAAGTACAATTGCAAGTTATCGAAAATACGAATCATTTATAGATTCAAATACAGGTTTGGACGAAGTAGAAATATCTGATCTAATGAATAACCTCATTGTCGAGTATCCCAAAATCAAATTCAATATAGAAGGAAAAGGCAAAGTATTTGCGGATGATGCTCTATATTCCGTATTCAATAATCTTATAACGAATTCCATAAAACACGGTGAGGCTTCCCAAATTGATATCATAATTTCATCAGAAAATGACACGTATAAAATTAAGTTTATGGATAATGGCAAAGGAATACCGGATAAGATCAAAGACAGAATATTTGATGAAGGTTTTTCCTACGGTAAATCTAGCCATACCGGTATTGGATTACATATTGTTAAAAAAACAATTGAACAATATGGTGGTTTTATTTTCGTCGAAAAAAATAACTCGAACGGTGCGGTATTTGTAATTAGTTTAAGAAAAGTAATTGGAAGGTAGAAAGATAATTGCAATCACTTGTTGGGACAGATCGTCCCGATCTGAAAGAATAATCATTCACGGTTTTCGAGACGAAAACAAAAAATTATGCGGCCTTCTCGAGACAAAGAGTCCAATTTAATGATTGCTTCAATCTACCGCATCCTGTGTATATCAATAGCCCCGCCATTCATGGTGGGGAAAATAATACCACACACAGATTTGCAGCTTTTTCTTGTCCAAGAAAAAGCTGCTACTTTCAGAGAGAGAATCACATCTGATCCACGCCATAAATGGCATGGCAATTCAAACCTGCTTCATTTCCATTTTGGTTCAATATTCTAAAATTTAAACGATCTTTCCAATCCTATCTGATGCTGATTTTTTTCGTCGAAAGGCAGGATAAAATACTGATAGGATATTTTAAATTTTAAGGGCAGATCATATCTCAGCTTGAAATCCTGGTAAACTCCGAGATTGGTCTTTGAGACAATTTCATCTTGCTTCTCCAACCTTAATTCATAGTCGAAAAACAGCTTTCGAGTCAGGTACTTTCCTGCGCTGACTGAGAGATTATTCAAAAACATTTCAGAGGTAAATCGATCAACCTGGCTTTGCTCTTCGGTTATGGTATATTGCGATTTATTTTCAGACGAATAGCTGGCGAATAAATTCTGGATAAGGTCCGTTTGCAGGTGGAAATAATCCAGCCGGAAAAGCTGCCGCAAAGTATTTTCCACCGGCGAAATCAGCGGATCGATCACTGCACTTTCGATGCCCAACCCGGCGATCTGGATAACTTCATCCTGCAGAAGAGTTTTCTTTTGAGCAGGGGATATCTCATCCATCGTTCGATTGAAACGCAATTTTGCCAGAATATCCGTGGTCAGATCGGTGGGATCATCACTTGCCAGAGTAAATTTCAAATTGCCAAAACTGCTGTCTCCGCTATTATCATTATAGATTTCCAATGTGATAAGTGTTCCGTCCGCAGCTTTCTTATAAAAAACACCTGAAACAGTTACACCGGAACCGAATTGATTTAGTTGAATCTGCATGTAATCGAGTATCAAAGTTGTTCCAAACATATCGACGGAACCTTCTTCCGCAGAAAATAAACCTTCCGGTTTCTGGAATTCACCGTTCATATATTTCAGATGCAGATAACCTTCTTCATTCACTTTCACGTTCACTGGAAAAGTCACATACCGAACATTCTCACCTACATGTAACAAAATATCAAAGCTGATCGGAAGCGGATTTGCTTCCAAATCATCCTTTTTCACAGGTTTGGAGACATTAAAAAGATTCATCAGATTGTCGGTATTGGGTGGAAAGATCAGAGCACCATTGCTCACCGTTACATCGCCGTAAATCTTCAGATCGTCAAAGGGGCCGGTCACTTCCAGGTAATCGCTGTTCCTGCCGGTGATGACTGCATTCAGGAAAGAATTTTTGGGTGTATATTTGGGAATGTAAACTGTCAAACCGGTGCTGTTCGTTTTGATTTTGAATATTCCCAGATTTAACGAACCGAGTTTAAAATCCAGATCGGAATTGGTTATCTCATTCTTAATATACAATTTTCCTTCATCTGTTTTCAACTCAAATTTATCCAGACTCAACAGATTATTTTTTATATTGAACAATAGGCTGATCTTATCGATTTCGATAGGTTGATCTTTTATATTCAGCTTGCCTTTATCTAAATGGAAATTACATTCATCGATGAAAATTCCGCTTTCCACCATGCCGAATTTAAGATTGAATTCACAATCCGATCTACCTGATTTGATCGCATTCGATTGTTCCGCCACAAATTCGAGTAAATCTCCTGTAAAAGTGATATTCACAGTATTGGAATCCGGATGGATCGTGCTGGTGAGAAAATTATAACCGATCGAACCGCTGCCGTTTATTTTGAATAATTCTGCATTTTCCATCAGCAGCTCATGAATGGTCAGTAAGCTGTCTTCCTGGGTTAAACGCAGATTAATTCTATCGACTTTGAGATCGTTGCTTTTCAGGTTTTCAGCTTTAATTTCAGCATTTAGAACTTGGCTGTGAGGATTTTTATTGAAGTTGAAAGAACCCGAAATGTCGCCTTTCAGTTTGGAATCAGGAAAAATATTTTTCAGCGAAGCATTCACCAGCATGCCTGAAGCATCAATCCTGAATTCCGGCTGCAGAGAAATTTCTCCGGAAAAATCAAAAATCCTGTCTTCGAGGCAATTTACATAACTATCATGTACGGATAACCGATTATTTGTACCGGTTATGATCAATTGCCCGTTAAAATCAGTCATGCTTCCGGTTTTGAATTTTTCAAAATTGATGCTGCCGTTCATTGTTCCGTTGTTTCGACTGTCGTATTGCATTTGAATATCAGCATTTCCCTGCAGTTCACTAAAAGCATAGTAATTCATGAAATATTGGGCGATATCTTTTACTTTGATATTTTCACCCTGCAGGTTCACACCATATTGCAATTCCGGTTTCAGCTTGCACCAGGCATCGATATTCAAAATTTTATTGATCGTGAACTGTTTGGTTCGAATACTGTCCAACGTGCCTTCGGCAATCAGGTTAAGATCGAATGTTTCGTAATTGAATTTTCCATTGTATGTGTGCATATTCAAAGCAGTTTTATTATTTGCCAGATCAGCGATAAAATTCGTAGAAAGTCTGCCGTTCAACTTGCCAAAATTCTGGTCATAAGCCCGCATATCAGAATTCAGGACTATAGTTGATTCACTTGCGGTCACGTCCAGATTACCGGAAATGATCGGTAACTCGCTGTTATTCAGAAAATTACCCAGATCGAAACGCTTAAACTTGATTTGAGCATCGATCGCCGGAGGATTGAGAATTCCCCGGCAACTGACCTGCAGATCTTTGTTGGTATGCAGAAGATTTGCGACAAAATCTTTGTCATCTATACTGGCATACAAAGTCAGGTTGGAAATTTTGAATTCCGGATTATTAAATTCGCAATTCTGCAATTCTAAAACTGCCGTAAGTTTATCTTTATAATTAATATTCCCAGTTAGATCGCCCTTGATCTTATTCTCTCCATATTGCCAGCTCAAACCGGGTGATTGAAGATCGATTTTTAGTTCCTTGCCGAGCTGGTAGGCACCTGAACCGGTTATCGTATTATCTTCCCAGATAGCATTCAGAAGTGAAAAAGTGAGTTTATTCTTCTGCATTTTAGCAGAGATTTCAACATTTGAAATTTTCTGATTTTGACTGAAAAGCGAATCTGAATGAGCTTCTGCCGAGATCATGAGATCATTGAAAGAACCTTTAACTTTAACTTTCAAATCAGCAAAACCATCCACCTGATCCGTATATTTATGTATTGGAATCTGCTCTGCTTCGATCGTTGCAGAGAGTTTTCTCTGATCCGTAAATATTTTCTCAATTTCGGCTTCTAAACTGAGTTTGTTTCCATCAAGCACGAAATCCTGAAAACGGCAGAAAAAGTCAGATTCGTTGCCGCTGAATTCCAGAGAACGCGCCGTTCCAACCCGATCGAATGCAGCAACTTGAATCTGTTTGACAGCGCCATTATATTCAATTTTTTTAAATTTATAAGATAACGCAAAATCCAATGAAGCAGCGAAATCATGCACATTCCGGAGCTCGATGTTTTCCAGATCGAAATCAGTCAGCTTCACTGCAGCTTCTTTTAATTCTCCTTCAAACAGAAGAGCTTCGATAAAGATGGAATCGGATTTTGTGCCTTTGCAGTTCAAGGTTAATTTAGTATCGTTGGAATTGATTATCGATAAATTCAAGTTATGCAGCTCTTTTTCCGCTTTGAACTGTTCGGAATTATAAACGATTTTCAATTTACCGTCGTAGATATCTAATTTTTTAAAAAACTCAGCTATATTCGGAATCCTGGCTTTTTCGCCTTCTTTTTTTTCTCCGCTGCCGGGATTGATGTTGTAATCGATCGTTGGTTCAAAGATCTTGATATGTTTGATCGCCTGCAGATACTTGAAATTGGAGAGCAGTAGTTGGGGAAGATTGTATTCTATGTAAATCTGCTTCACTGCCAGTGAAAAGCTTCCCTGGCTGCTGACCTGCAGATCGGTGATGCGCAATTGTTTATCATTGAAGGTAAAATTGCCGAAACGAACTTCCGCCTGCAGGTTTTCGGAGATGTACTTCGATAATTTCTTTTCTACCAGATCATTAACGATCGACAGCCGGATGATGAAAAAAAAAGAAATATTCACTATCATCACGATGGAAACTATGATGAGAAGCCATTTTCTGCTTTTCATTTTTTACTTGATTATCACTCCGTATTCAAGATGGAATTTTCGATGCATTTTATCAGCTATTTCCAGGTTGTGAGTGACCATTACAAACGTCTGGTTATTCTGTTTATTCAAATCCACCAGCAGGCCGATCAGTTCGTCGCTATGCTTGGCATCGAGGTTTCCGGTTGGTTCGTCCGCAAAAACGATCTCCGGTTTATTGATGAGTGCCCGAGCTACAGCTACCCGCTGCTGTTCCCCGCCGCTCAATTGGTTTGGATAATGTTCTCTGCGGCCATACAGATCGAAAGAATGCAATAAATTCCTGGCTTCTTTCAGGCTTTTACCAAAATTATGCGTAGCCAGAAACATCGGCATGGCAATGTTTTCTTCCGCCGTGAAATCTTCTAATAAGTAATGAAATTGAAAGACAAAGCCGATGGTTTTGTTGCGGAATTCATTGATGTCTTTATCGGTAGCTTTTTTTAGTTTTTCAAAATAGAATATCTCGCCGCTGTCCGCGCTGTCCAACATTCCCAAAAGATGCAGAAGTGTGCTTTTCCCGCTGCCGGATTCTCCTGTGATGGCGATCATTTCACCCGATTCAACTGCCAGGTTGATGCCTTTTAATACTTCCAGTTTCCCGGTGGATTCCCGATAACTTTTACATAAATTTTCAACTTTCAATAAACTCAATAAAACCTCAATTCCAGATTAATTTTTTCCACGCAAAATGTCGGTAATTTCCAAAGTTGATATTTTTCTGAGCGGAATGAACGATGCCAGGATGACGATGGACAGCGAAACTCCCAGGATCAGCAGCCAGCTGAGAACGCTGAATTGCACATTTATCTTATCCAGAAAATACACATCTCCTTTCAATACAAAAAACTTTTGCCAACTCAGGAATTTGGCGATCAACACACCCAGAATTTGACCGAGAGAAACTGCGATCACAGAGATGATAAGCGTTTTGCCCACGAAGATTTTCTGCAGAAGTTGATGCGAAGCACCGAATGCTTTTAAAATCCCCAATTCCTGCCGTTTTTCGATGATGGAAGTGGAAACGGAACTGACCACGTTGAAGGAAGCGATCAGGATCAGGAAACTGAGAATAATGAAGATCACCCACTTTTCCAGGGTAAGCAGTGAAAACAGATTTCCGTTGAAATCTATCCAGGAACTGATCTGATATTGATAATCCAAAAACACTTGCCAGCGATAAGCGAGATAATCTGCCTTTTCGATGAATTCCGGTTTCAGCTTCACTTCCAGCATGGAAAATTCATCTTCCATCGCACTGAATTCGGCAGCAGTTGCATAATTCACAAACACGTATTTGCTGTCGTAATCATACATGCCGGATTCATACAAACCGCCGACGGTGAATTCCTGTTGTTTGGGTTTCACACCCATCGGTGTCATTTTGGAGTTCATCGGGCTGATCAACTTGATCTTATCACCCACCTTGATGTTCAGTGCCTGCGCCAGTTTGCTGCCTATCACCGTGCTGTTTTCATCGGATAGATCATACGTTCCTGCAAAGACTTTTTCCCGGTATAAGGTTGGTTGATTTTCCTGCTGCCAGTTGATTCCGCGCAAAAGCGCACCTTTGATCTTGCCGTTCCCGGAAGCCATGACCTGGGTTATGATGATAGGCGAAATCGCCGCTACTTCCGGCTGTGCTGTCAGGAATTCATCGAGTTCCGCCAGGTTGTCTTTATTCAAATATCCGTCGCTGGAGAGAAAAACATAGATGTGCGAATTGGCGCCCAGAATGGTTTCTTTCAACACCGTTTCATAACCTTCAAAGATAGCTTGAGCAATGGTGAGTGTGGCTACCGAAACTATGATGCCCACGACCATGAATACGGAATCGGAGCGCAGCCACTCTTTGCGATTGGAAAATATATACTTTTTTATGAAATAAATTATTACTTTATACATTGCGGGTGATGTTTCCAGGTGCGTTTTTTCTGTCAATATTTGAATGTTGGAGTGCTTGCCGGTTCATTCGTCTGGCAGTGCAAATGCGATGCAATATTCGCAAGGTTCTGTTGATCCTTGTTTATCCACGTCCATCCGTGCAAATCCGTGAGCTGTTCGCAATGTTCTCTTTTGTGCTTTTGTGACTTTTTTTTTATAGCAGAGATTGCTTCGTTTGATACCGATGAAAGATATCTCGCAAAGACATTTTTTTTCTTGTTGTCTTTTGTGCTTTTCGTGGCTTTCAATAAAAAACCCCAACCGAAGCCTGGGTGAGATCAAGCAATATCGTAGAAGAAGTTTTGAACTCTTCTATCTTTAGGGGAAGAAGCTTTTTCTCTTTTACTTTGTGGGACGTTGAGAAATTATGATTTTATTTTAATTTCTGTTATTTCATAGATTCTCCAACTTTTTTCCGACTTCTGCCAACATAATGTGATGTGAATGAAAAAGTTACAAAAAAACTGGATTTTTTTCTATTGTTTTCTGTCAGGCAGGTTTGGACTGCCTTTCAAACTTATCAGCAAGTTTATCAGCAGGATACCGCTCAGGAAAAAGAGGCTGCTCTGCAATCCGAAAAGAGGGAAAATGCCAATGCTGACAACGATCCCGCCTGTCATCGCACCCAGGCTGTCCAGGAAATAAAAAGTACTTCCTTTCCCGCTTATATCTTGTTTATTTGACAGCAGTTTTGCCAGCAGCAATCCTTCCAGGAGGGCAAAGACAAGATTGCATAAAAAAATGAAAATCGCTGAAATTTTCAACGGGAAAATGAGATCGACTCCGGCGATTAAAAGCAGGTTGATCAGCCAGATGAACCGAAAGGAAATTCTGAGCATTTTCTGACACCAAAAACCTGCTATCAAGCCGATCATGAAACTGGCGGTGAAAAGAAAGATCACGAAATATACGTAACCGAACCGCATCTGGAAAAGATTGATCAGAACAAGTTCCATCACAAAGTTGACCAGACTGATCGAGAAAATATTCAGGTCCAACCGACGTTCGGGTGACCGGCTCAGCCTCGATCCGATCAGACCTATGAAGAAAATAAAAATGAAAGCTGCAACCAAAACCAGCCAACGTTTGGACTGCAAAAAATCAGTTGTAATCTTTATTTGCATTTCAGCCAGATCGGTCCAGAGCAGGATAGTGGAAAGATAAGCCCGTGGCTTGGAGATGGTGTTCAACCCGGCGGGAACAGATTCGATCAACTTTAAAATCTGCGTAATCCGCAGATCATTACATTTTTCAAAGATGACCGTATTATTGAACCAGGCTTCTTCCAACCGATTTCTCTGCTGCAAAAGATCCACCTCATTCGAGATGTATTTTCCCGGGCTGCCGAGGAAAATATTTTTACTGGAAGGAATCAGTTTGACATCCGGAAATTCAGCGGTAAATGTATGATAAATCGTTGCATTCAAACCGATTATCTCGTTGGTCATGAAGTTGGTTCCGCTGCTGAGAGTGATGGCTGCCACACTCAAACTGTCTTTCATTATTCCCGCCAGAGAGTGAAAGAATTCCTGCGAATAAAACCTGTTCAAATACAGTGAAGACGGATCGGGCAGATCGAGGAAAATGAGATCGTATTTTTTCTCTGTTTTCTGAACATACCGCACCGGGTCGAAACGGATGAAATTCACTTTTTGCATTGCTGTGGCTTGTTTCAAAATATTGGCGTCCATTTCCAGGTAATCGATATTTTGCACCGATCCATAATTCAATATTTCCGGAATGAAACCATTCAGCAATCCACCTACCAGCAGAATCTCTTGCGGCTCCGGATGCTGCAGCATCACAAAATTCACCATCTGTTGAGCATACATTTCGTTGTCGGTAGAAGCAAAAAGTTCTCCGTTCCAATAGTAGTTTTTTTGCTCCTGTAATTCAGTTACATCCAACCTGCCGAAATGAGAATCCCGGGAAGATAGAATTGTCTGCGGCAAATATCTTTTGCTGTAATTCATTTTGTAAATAGAAGTTGAAAATGGTGTGACAAGAAATAATATGATTGTTGGAAGTAGCAGAACTTTCCTGCGAAAAACAAAATACAGAACCAGAAATCCGGTTGAACTGAGCAGGCAGAGCAGAGTGATCTGAGCCAGAACGAAGCTGGATACCACAAAAATAATGCTGCCGAAAACGATACCGGTGCATTCCAGAACATAACCCTGACGGATCGATTTTTCCCGGTTTTTCAACAGGTTGCAAAGCTGAGGAAAGAGCCAGCCAGCCAGCAGGCAGCCAGGAAGAAGTATGATGATTCCCAGCCAAAAAACTGCCGGAAGATTGAGCATCTGACCGGAAACGAAGGTGAAGGAAGACGCCAGGTTGCGAATGAAATAGAACTGAAGCGGAACAGAAATAAGCAGCAAAGAAAAGGCTGTTATGGTTTTATTTTCGGAGCTTTTAGTGAATCTTGAAAGGTAACTTCCGCAAGCCACAAACAGTAGCCAGAGTGAAAGATAAACCGAAAACACGATTTCGTTGCCGTTCACTTCCACCAGCAGTTCGCGCAGGAGGATGGTTTGCGCCAGGATGGTGATGATTCCCAGAAAAATGAGCAGGAGGTTACTTTTTTTCATCACTGAAAAAGCCGGGAATCGACGTACCGCAGAATTTGCATTTGCCGTTTTCGATGTTGTTTTCCCGCACTGTGTAGCCGGAACGGACAATCAATTTTTTGCCGCAATTCGGGCAGATCGTATCTTCCGAAATACCGCTGATATTGCCTACGTAAACGTATTTCAGGCTTTCTTCCAGGGCGATTTCATAAGCCATTTGCAGAGTTTTGAACGGTGTTTGCGGACGGTTGGTCAGTTTATAATTTGGAAAAAACCGCGAGAAATGCAGCGGATAATCCGTTCCCAGGTTTTGATAAATCCACTTGCACATGGCGCGGATCAGCACGGGATCATCGTTGGCATCAGGAATCACCAGGTTGGTGATCTCGAAATAAATTCCCTCTTCCTTGGCAATTTCCAGAGTGTTCAAAACCGGTTGTAGGCTACCGGTGGTGTAGGTTTCATAAAATTCTTCCGAAAATCCTTTCAGGTCAATGTTGGCAGCATCGAGATATTTTGCCAGTTTGCGCAGCGGTGCTTCGTTGATGTAACCGCAAGTCACCCAAACGGTTTTGATGCCGTTTTCGTGTGCCAGTTTGGCAATGTCGAACATGTATTCATAAAATACTGTCGGCTCGGTGTAGGTGAAGGCGATGCTCTGGCAGTCGTATTCTTTTGCCATTTGCACGATCTGTTCCGGTGTGGCTTCATAGGTTTGCACTTCGTTGGGTGAACTTTGAGAAATTGTCCAGTTTTGGCAGAAATTGCAATTCAGGTTGCAACCCACCGTTGCCAGTGAAAACACTTTCGAGCCGGGCAGGAAATGAAACAGCGGTTTCTTTTCGATAGGATCGATATTGAGCGAGACCGGTAGATTGTAAACCAGCGTGTAGAGCGTTCCATTTAGATTTTGACGCACCCGGCAGATGCCGGTTTCACCGTCCTTCAAAACGCAGGTATTGGGACAGAGATTGCAGCGAACATAATTTTTTTCCAACTTTGTATAAAAACTTGCTTCCCGCAGAAGTTCACTGGTTTTTGTTCCGGCCAGCAACAAAAAAGCAAATAACAAAGCTGCTAAAAAATCTCTCTTTTTCATGCTGCTAACTGCAAATTTCGGATTTGGGATGTCAATGAATTTTGTAACTCACCCCTGGCTCTCTCCTCTCTTCATCACTTTGCTTAAAGCGAGGGGACATAAGATTAGCAAGATGAATTTGCCGATTGAAAACCTTGCCATCGCTTCTTTCAGTCTTTCTTTCAATTAGCAATGTCAAGGTTGCCTATTTGAGAAAAATGTATGAAGAATGCTGTGAAAGAAACCTTGGCAGTGCTAAGTTTGAAGATTTTGCGAAAGAAGCACTGACAAGGTTTTTGTAAATTTTCCTTGTCCCATTTTTGGAACTTTCATAATTTATCTTTAGAAAATTAGAGGTGAAAATGAAGAGATTAAAAATTTGTATTTTAATTCTTTCAATTACAGCCACAATGTGTTCCCAGACGCGTGAACCGGCTGTAGCCGGCAGTTGGTATCCGGCAAAAAAAGCCGACCTTGAAAAGCTGCTTTCCGGTTTCTTTGATGAAGTTGACGTAACACAACCCGGCATTTCGCCCTTTGGGATTATCTCGCCTCATGCCGGATTTATTTATTCCGGTCCGGTGGCGGCACAAGGTTATTCGCTTCTACGGGGAAAACATTACGATACTGTCATCATCATGGGACCAAGCCATCATTATTTAGAGGATGTAGTCAGCATATACAATGGTGATTTTGCTAAAACACCTCTGGGTGAAATCCCCATCGATAAAGAGATTTCAGAAGAATTGATCAACTGCGACGAAAGATTCGTTTTCAATAAAAAAATCCACATTCCCGAACACAGCCTGGAAGCTCAACTGCCCTTCCTGCAATATCAACTCGAGGATTTCAAAGTTGTGCTGATCCTCGTTTCCACCAACGACTTCCAACTGCTCGACAAACTGGCTGCGGAACTTACCAAAATCGCCGAAAATACCAATAAAAAGCTGCTCTTCATCAGCAGCAGCGATATGTCGCATTTTCATGATTACCAATTCGCCAGAGCCATGGACAAACGCACCTGCGACCTGATCATACAGAATAAATGGGATACTTTGAGAGGAAATATCCTAACCGGACAATGCGAACTCTGCGGTTATTTTGCCATGTATTCTTTTTTGCAGATCATGGAAAATCTGCAGGCTGAAAACCCGGTTCTGCTGAAATACGCCAATTCCGGCGATGCCATCGGTGATACAAAAAGTGACAGGGTGGTGGGCTACTGCTCCATCGTTTTCCCCGAAAAAGAAAAAGAAAATAAAAAAATAATTGAGGCCGGAACTATGAAAGATGAAGATAAAAAATACCTGCTGAACCTGGCCAGGCAAAGCATTCAATATTACCTTCAGAATCGCAGAGAAATGAGAATCGACACTCCTGATAACCCGGAATTCCTGAAAGAAAGAGCGGTATTCGTCACTCTGAGTTCAGGCGAAAATTTGCGTGGCTGCATCGGGCACATGCAGGCTCGGATGCCGCTTTACCAGGCAGTGATCGAGATGGCGGTGGGCGCCGCTTTCGAGGACCCGCGTTTTCCGCCGGTTTACGATGAAAAAGAATTAGCCGACATCAACATCGAAATTTCCATCCTCTCGCCCATGGAACGGATTTACGACTACAAAAAGATCAGGCTGGGAAGTGATGGAGTGTGGATAAAAAAAGGTTTCCACAGTGGAGTTTTCCTGCCGCAGGTGGCCACCGAGACCGGCTGGGATCTGGATACTTTTTTGGGAAATCTCTGCGCTCATAAAGCCGGATTGCCGTATGATGCTTACAAAGATAAAGGAACTGAAATTTACATCTACCAGGTGGAGAAGTTTGAGGAAGAGTAGCAGGAAGAGGAAAGGGCAAAGGGCAAAGGGCAGAGGGTGTGACTTTTACGGGGAAAACGATTCTACTCAATTACCAAGTGTTAGAACAAAGTATTTGACAGTAATTGGAAAAAAGAATTTTTAGATTTGGAATTAATTGAAATGGAAGGATGATAGATATATGAAAAATAAACGAATAAAATGTTCGTATAAATTGCCAAATCGGGCGCCCCGAAGACGCCCTTCGTCCTTGACGGTCGAAGATTATAAAAGGAGGTATTGTTTTGTTTGATATATCAAATAATTATAATGATGTTTCTAAAGCAATAATTTATAATGGATCATGTTATAATTTTATCAAAACAGTTCCATCAGAAACAGTAAAATTAGTCATCACTTCACCACCTTATAATATTGGAAAAGAATACGAAAAAAAGACTGATCTTGAAGAATATTATGAAAATCAAGAAAAAATAATCGACGAATCAGTTAGAATATTATCGACTGACGGAAGCATTTGTTGGCAATTAGGTAATTATGTTAATAATTCAGAAATTATACCGTTAGATATTTTTTTATTTCCTATTTTTAAAAAACATAATCTTAAATTAAGAAATAGAATAGTTTGGCATTTTGGTCATGGTTTACACGCCTCAAAACGATTTTCTGGAAGATATGAAACAATTTTATGGTTCACAAAGAGTGATAATTATACTTTTAATTTAGATTCTGTAAGAGTCCCACAAAAATATCCTAATAAGAAATATTTTAAAGGTGATAAAAAAGGGGAATTATCTTGCAATCCCTTAGGCAAGAACCCAAGTGATATTTGGGAAATACCTAATGTGAAAAATAATCATATTGAGAAAACAATTCATCCCTGCCAGTTTCCTATTGAACTAATTGAAAGATTCGTTTTATCAATGACCAATAAAAATGATTTAGTATTTGATCCATTTCTTGGTGTTGGTTCAACGGTAGCAGCAGCTGTAAAGAATAATAGAAGAGGTATGGGATGCGAAATACTAAAAGATTATTACAATGTAGCGGTTGAAAGAACTATACTGTCTATTGAAGGAAAATTAAAAACAAGAACTATGAATAAGCCTGTTTATAATCCAATTAATCCAAAAGAGAATTTAGACTTTGATAAAAATAATATTTATCAACCTACATTATTTGATGATATAAAAAAACATGAGGTTTTTAAATGAAAATTGTTGAAAAATACTCCCATTTAAATGGGTTTGAATTTTTGCTTGTTCATAAACCAGATTTATGGACAGAAATAGAAACTGTTATTAACTCAATTGATGCAGAAGCATGTAAAACAAAGATTTCTAAAGAAAAGACAAAAAATGGACAATTACTTTACAGTCCAATTGATATGAATAATATTTTTAAAGAAAAATTATCTTCACTTTCTTGGTCTGAAAGTCGTGTAAGTTATTGGGTTACAAAAGATGAAAAACTTATTAGAAAAACATTACCAATGTCGCCTGGGGATCAGAAAAAAGAAATTGAAGAAACTGGTGAAACACCAATTTTTAGTTATAATCAAACTGATTTTGTAAAAAATCGGGTAGCAATTGAAGTTCAATTTGGCAAGTATTCTTTTGTCGCTTATGATCTTTTTGTAAAACATCTAGCATTTTATATTGGTGATAAAATTGATGTTGGAATTGAAATACTTCCTATGAAATCACTTCAATCACAAATGAGTTCTGGAGTTGGATATTACGAAGGGGAACTATATAATGTTGTCCGTCAAGGTCGGGGTGTTCCTGCTGTTCCTTTAGTTATTATTGGTATTGAACCATAAATCATCTACGCGCATCCATGCGCTTCGATGAAAAGATGGGGCGGGGAATTTTTTGTTTAAATTGCACTCTGTCCAGCCGATAACAGCTGAACATGTTGCGCTTCTCGGCTTTTTTTGAGTACAAAAAGCCTGCGATGCTCAGGTCTGCGTTCGAGTTGCCTTTTTTGGTTAAGAGGTCGGCAACTCTCACTTGACCACATTTTTTTAGACTTGAGTACGGGCCCAAAAAAAAGTCAATGTATCAGCATAACGTTACTATCTCACCTTCCCCACTCAATTCCCAACTTCTTCATTCAATTGATTAACACTTTCAAACAAATTCCCTGAAAATCAGCTATTTTCAAACCGAAAAACCTATAAAATATTTGACAGATAATAACATGCAAAATTTGCATCCGAAAGTGGAATAAGAAAACTGGTTGCCAATAAGCACAGCAACGCAGTGAAATGGTACTCATGGTCGCTGTTAAATAAAAAAGGAGTTTTTTAGTTATGATCTGGACATTGAAAATTGAATGCATCTGGGGAGCTTATCTTGAGGATGAATTCATCAGAACGATCGAGATCGATTCGGGATCAACGTTATATGAGCTTCATGATTTTATCCAGGACATGGCAGATTTTGACCGTGATCACCTTTATGATTTCTTTGCTGGTCGCCATGCCCGAAACCGAAGTGTGATATTCGCAGATGCGGATGATTGGGAAGAAAGAGAAGCTATCTATTCTGAGATAACCCTTGAACAGATATACCCGCTGCCACAAGCATTTAAGCTCTATTATTTCTTCGATTATGGGGATAGTTGGTATTTTGAGATAAAAAAAAGTAGAAAGAAACCGCACGAACCGGAGAAAGGTGTCCACTACCCCAGAATCGTGCAATCGATCGGTCCTAAACCTGAACAATACGGCAGTTGGGACGATGATTGTGATGATGAGTAGAAAAATTTATAAAAAAGAGTAAATCCTGCTACCGCTTCTTTTCTAAAATATTCCTGTTTTGGATAATCAAACCGAGTGGAGTCTTAGGTGACCCAACTCGGGTAATTTCCATTGCTCTAACTGGAAAACGAAATTGAAATAGAAGGATAGAACGATTTGCACATAACCCGTTGTATGTAAAAATTATTGAAAGAAGTTAATTCGAACAATCTAAGCTCATGAGTGGTCAGGAAGGATGAGTTCGAACGAATCCTTACATCTGATTTACATACCCAACCACCTCTTTTGCCGCTTTCAAAACTTCTTCAGAAATCTCTTCACCGAAACCAACAAATTCAGGTTGAATTCCCAGGATGTAAGTCGGCATTTCAAAGAATTCGGAAATCCGGCGGACGGAAATCGTGTGAGTATGCATCGTGTGATCTAAAACTTCTTCTATGGGGATCAGTTTGATAAAACCCGGTTTTTCATTGAAATCCGTGCAGTCGATGAGCAGCAGAATATCCGGTGCGATAAAGTTGATCTTGCCGACAAATTTTTCGATGCCGCTTTCGACGATCAGAACTTTTTTGCGGTCAGTTTCTACCAGATTTTCGCAAATATTAATGCCGATCGCATCATCGCTTTTCAAACGGTTACCGATGCCGACAAAAAGAATTGTTTTATCGGTTGGTATTAATTTTGATAATTGATTGTAGTTTATATCTGTCATTCATTTCAACATCATTATCTTCTTCAATTTACTTTCCCATGGCTTCTTTCATAAATTCCCCGTAGAGGATGGAGAAACAATTGTTTCATACCCTTGACTTTGTGGGTCAGATATATTTAATTCATCATTCTTTGGGATTTTTTTTAAGGGTCTGATAACATAACCTTTATGAAACTTATGCCCAATATAATGGGTTTTTACACCATTGATTATTATACTTGAACTGATCAATTTATCATTGAAATATTCTTCCCCTAAAACATATGAACTGGCTTTTAAACGCAACTGTACAAATTCTTTTTGAACCACAATTTTGAAACTTCCTCGAACTTCTTCAGATGTATCATGTAAATATATCAATGTATCAGAAAAAGTTGACTCTGTAATAGTAAGAATTGATTTATCTACACTGTTGTTTGGTTTTGATTTGAATGCGTGAATTATACTACCGACAGTAAACTTGCCGATAATTAGAAACTCTTTGTTCTGTTCATCTTCATAGAGTTCTCTGAAAAAGTAAGCATAAACATCAACTGTTATTACATCCCCTGGGTGATAAACATCTTTGATGGGTGATACTGAAAATTCCAGATTTAATGGAACTTTGCCACCTGGAGCCTGTCCCCAACATAATACATTACTTAAACATGCAAGTATCAGAAACATGATTTGCAGCTTAATTGTTTTCATCTTTTCCTCCCAGAAAAGCTTAATATAGATTGGATTCTAATGCATTTTGTGCAAGATTTTTTTTAAGAAGCGGAAACTATTGCCCGTTTATGAATATTAATCGCTACAAAAAACGGTTAGATTTTGTCTCAATATTTTACGCTAAATTCTTAATCTGTATCTGCCTGTTGCAGTTCGGGCAAAGTGTGCTGAAAGTATCTTTACGCTTCAATCCGTCTTTGATCTCAGTACTGGTATCGCCATCTCCTGCCAGTCTCAGTCTCTCGTTCAAAAGATTCAAGTTCAGGATTGAGGAATAAGCCAGCGGCCCAAGTTTTTCGTGTATAAATCGCATATGATCTTTGGTTGTGATAATGGCTCCGCAACTTTCGCAGATGATCAGTTCTCTTTCCTGCTTTTCCACCACAGCGCTTCTATCGAAGCAAGCCATATCGTAGATTTCATCGGAAAGCTTCACGCCTTTGCCGGTGATGCAGTGTTCTTCGCACTGACCACAGAAAATACACTTTCCGTAATCTCTGGTGATCGTGCGAATGCCTTTTTCTTTGTCATCTTCAAAGGTGATGGCATTGGGCGGACAAACATTGGCGCAGGTTTCACAGCCCACGCAATTATCTTCATCTACCACCGGTTTACCGCGAAAGCCGGGAAATGGTTTGAAATCTCCAGCCGGATATTTCGTTGTATAAGGTTTGGAAAATAGAGAAATAACCGCTTCTTTCACTTCTCGCATTTTGGGATATTTCATTTTTCTTCCTCTTCCTTATAATGATCGACCACTGTTTTATCCCACAGTTTGATGCCGAATTTATAGGAACCTCTGATGAGTGCATGAGCTGCCACCGTGGAAGAAAAGAAGATCAATGGAATGGCGATGAGAGCTTTCACGCCAATTCCGGTGAATCCGTAATGCAGGAACAAACCGAACAAAATACTGCAGGTTCCCAAAGTCACCGATTTAGTGGCGGATTGCAGCCTGTTATAAACATCGGGAAGACGTAGCAGTCCAATACAGCCGAACAAATCGAAAGCTGCCCCGATGACAAAGAAAATTATACTGAAGATATTGATGTCATTCATCTAACTTATTCCTCGCTAAATATTTAGCCAGTGTCACCGTTCCGATGAAACTGAGAACGATCCAGGCGATAGCAATATCGATCAGGAACAATCTGCCGGTCTTGATGACCAGCAATCCGCAAACCCCCACTACCAGGATGCCAAAAATATCGATCGCCACCATTCTGTCCGCTATGGTTGGCCCGATCACGACGCGGATAAAGCAGAGAAAGCTCAATCCCATCAGGATATAAAGTAATATTCCAATCATTATTCAAATATCCTTTTTAATAGATTTTCAAAACGGCCAATTATTTTATTTGTATAAACTGCCTGATCCTGGCTGCTCACGTAGATCCAGTGAACATAAAAGTCATCATCGATCACATCGACGGTGATCGTACCTGGAGTCATGGTGATGGAATTTGCCAGGAACGTTTTAGCAATATCGGTTTTCAAGCTGGATTTCACTTTCACGATTCCCGGTTTGATTGGCATCTTTGGGCTGAGCACCCGGTAAGCAACGTCGAAATTTGCTTTGATGCATTCCCAGATGAAAACGATTAGATAAACTAAGATCCAGAAATAACGCAGCGGATTATAGAATTTCTTCCAGTCATTCACAAACGATCTAATGAAAACAAATGTTGTAATCAATGCTGCAATCGCACCAACGATCAGGTTGGGAACTGTTAGATCGAAAGTAAGCAGGAGCCACAGAATAAACATCGTTAAAAATAATGTTATAAATTTCATATGATTATATTTCCTTCTTCCTTATTCTCCCCCTGTCAAGGGGGACACAGGGGGTTCCAATATTCTCATTACAATGCTCTGCGTTGTAATGCATTTTCTCCGCTCCTGCGGAAATGATTGGAGAAATTTTCCCGCAGAACGGGGATTTATGTTCCCACGCTGAGCATAGGAACAAGAAATATTACATGGTTTTTTCATAATCAATTACCTATCACTGTAACTGAATACTGAACCGTCTCAATCAGCGCCTTCACAGCCGGCTGCAGGAAAATATCTCTGAATTGCGGGATTGCCAGAAGGCTCATTCCCAAACAAAGCACTGCCAGCAATATCATCGATAGCGCCATGCTGAACGGCACTTCTTTGATCTTGGCTTTATCCCAGATTTTTTTATCTTTATTGTAAAATGTGAATTTCTGCAGTTTCATAAAATAACCGATCGTGACAATGCTGACCAACACAGCCAGGAAAGCCAGAGTGTAATATTTTGCCTGGATAGCTGCAATGATGATGATCAACTTACTGAAGAAGCCATTGAAAGGCGGAATTCCCGAGATTGCCAGAGAAGCGATCATGGAAGTGCCGGATGTTACCGGCATCAGTTCGGCAAGCCCTCCCAGTTTCTTCATATCTCTTGTTCCTGTGCGATATTCCACAGCTCCGGCACTCAGGAAAAGCAATCCTTTGAAAACCGAGTGATTAAGCAGGTGGAATAGTCCGCCCATTATAGCGAAACCGGCAATTACCTGACTTCCGCCTTTGGAAAGCACCAGCATACCGATTCCCACCCCCAGGATCACATAACCCATCTGGCTGATACTGGAATACGCCAGCAATCTCTTGATGTCCCACTGTCCGATCGCCAGCAAACCTCCGATGATCATGGAAAGAACTCCCAGCACCGTGATCGCCAGGGAAAGTTCATAAGATAAGGCAAACATATTGAAGAACAAGCGGAAGAGAACGTAAATTCCGATGGCTTTGATGAGTACTCCGGAAAGCATGGCTGAAATGGGTGAAGGAGCAGAAGAATGAGCATCAGGCAGCCAGGAATGGAACGGGAAGATCGCTGCCTTCAAACCAAATCCAACGATGAACAACACCGCCACGAATTTAATGAAAACTCCGCCCACCGGAAGCTGGGTGGCAATATCGGCGACGTTCAAAGTTCCCGTCTGCCAATAAATAAAGCCAATCCCCATCAGGATGAGCATGGAAGCAACACCGCCCAAAACCTGGTATTTGAAAGATGCTTCCAGTTGATGCTTTTCCAGACCGAAGGCAACCAGGGCATAAGCCGCCATCGAGGAGATTTCCAAAAAGACATACATGTTAAATATGTCTCCGCTGACCACCATGCCGTACATTCCTGCCAGCATCAGGCTGAACAAAATGTAAAACTTCCTTTCCGCTGTGTATTGAGTGGTGTAGGAAAAAGAATAAAGTGCCACCAGGAATCCGACCAGGGAAATTATCAGCAGCAGTATTTTGGTAAATCCGTCGATCACCAGGTAGATCGCCACCGGAATATTCCCCACATCAGCAAATCCGCCGACTTTATAAACCAGTACTTCAGGAACATTTATAATCAGGTGGAAAGTAATTCCCGTGAGAAATAGCAAAGCCAGAGTGATAAGATATTTGCCAAAATTCTTGATGAACCTGCCCAGAATCGACATGATCATGGCAGATCCAAGCGGAATGAGAATAAATAAAGGAACCAATGAATTCATTTTTTATCCTTTTAAACTATTTATCTTTCTAATGTTAAAAGTTCCATATTTTCGATACAAACGAATGGCAATCGAAAGCAGCATTGCCGTCGTTGCCAATCCTATAACGATAGCAGTGAGCACCAGCGCTTGAGGCAGAGGATCGACGAATGGTTTGTTTACCAGCGCTTCGGGAAGCGGCAAGATTGGAACATTCCCTTCATTCACATACCCGATCAGAATTAGAAACAAGTTCACGCTGTATTCCATGATGGCAACTCCGATGATGATCTTGATCAAGTTTCTTTTAATGATTACACCGTACAAACCGACCATGAACAAAACGAAACATAGTATAAACAGGATCATTTTGTCACCTCATCTTTGAAAACAGCCAGCGCCATGAAGATGATCGAAATTCCAGCACAAACTTCTGCTCCTACAACGATGTTCTCGATTGGAATGAATCCCGCGCTGATCAAATTTCCCGCTGTGCCTTTGTTCAGGAATTCTGCGAAGAATATCGACGTTCCGGATAAGATCAATCCCAAAGCCGCAATAACCAAAAATCCCAGGATGGCGCCGCTTTCCAAAAACTCCAGTCCATGTTCTTCGTGACGTAGTTTAGGAAGAATGCTACCGTAAGCTATAATTTGGAAAATGAAGGAACTGGCCATGATCACACCGCCGGCAAAGCCTCCGCCCGGAGTTAAATGTCCGTGAGCAACCACGTAAAGCCCGAACAGGAAAATCACGGGAGCTAAGATCTGACAAATCTTTTTAACTATAATGGACATGCCCTTCATATTAACCCCTCTATCCCGAAAGCGTTCGGGATATCTCCCCTAAACAGGGAAGTGAATTTGGAATTGAAAAATCTATTCTTCCTTATTCTCCCCCTAATTAGGGGGATACAGGGGGTTGGTGCAATGATATTCACTATTTGTAGTTCATTATTTTTCATCTTTCTTTCCTTTGATGCGCAGTACTGTGAGCACACCAACAACCGCCGTGAACAGAACGGTTGCTTCACCCAGAGTGTCGTAAGCTCTGAAATCAAAGACAATTCCCGTCACCAGGTTTGCAGCGCCGGTTTCGTGAACTCCATTGATGTAGGCTGTTGCCATGCGCATGCGGGTGAAATGATCGCCAAAATTGGTGAGCATGCCGGTCATTTTATCAAAGACCACGAAGAAAGTGACAGCAAAAAAGGCGATGGCGGCAAAATAAATAATTGCACTGAAGTTGAAATCTTTTTTCTGTTCTTCATGAGTGGTGTTTTTGATCACAGCGATCATGATGATTAACGTCACCACTTCCACCACCACCTGCACGATGGCCAGATCTGGAGCTTGCAGCAGCAGGAACGAAATGACCAGTCCGAAACCGACAATTCCGTAAGAAATAACAGCCGAAAGCAGGTCTTTGGCAGACAGGGAAAAGATCGATCCCATAATCATCAGAACAAGCATTATCATTAAATAAATTTCCATATTTTCATATCCTTATCAAATTAGGATTATCAGCAAAATCGCTGCGCCAACCACAATCCACATGATATAAGTGGATAAAATTCCTGTGTGGCAGGCACTGAATATTGTGTTCAAACCTAAAACAAAACCTTTCCCGATATTATAAATATCAAACCATTTCTTTTTGGCTTTATCATAGAAGAATTTGAAGAATTTGAAACTGCTGATCGTTTTATAGAATTCCAGCGGAGAGTAATTTAGTTCATCCTGGATTTTTTCACCGCCGATGAAACTATCCGAAGCCCGGCTGGTTTTCAGTGTTCCGATCCAATAGATGATAAAACCGACGATCAGCGAAACAAGAATCAAGATAGAAACCGGTTGAGATTGCCACATACCAGTCAATTCCTGTGGATTACCGATGGCTTTAATTTTAAATAAAGTTGGAATTACCCATTTTGCAGCAAACACTCCAAATCCAACACAAGCCAGAGCCAGCAAAATCTGCGGAAACCACATAAGGAAACTAACTTCTTTCACTTTGGCAAATTCTTTGTTTCTTCTACCAAGATACGTTCCGGCGATCAGTTTGATGAAACTTGCCAGAGTAAGAGCAGAACCTACAATTGCCAGCATCAACCAGACGATCCAGAGTTTGTTGGCAATGCCTGTTCCTGTTCCAAAATCAATTATTCCCCGGTAGATCATCCATTTGGAATAAAACCCGTTGAACGGTGGAATTCCCGAAATGGACAGGGCAAAAATCAAAGCAGCAATAAAAGTGATCGGCATCAGTTTGGAAAGTCCACCCAATTCATCCAGTTCATTTTTGCCGGTTTGCTTTTCCACGCTGCCGGCTGTCAGGAAAAGTCCGCCTTTATAAATCGCATTATTTACCATGTGGAACAAACCTGCGGCAATACCCAGCGGCGTTCCCAGAGCAAGTCCGGTGATCATATATCCCACTTGGGAAACAGCATGATAACCCAGCAGTTTCTTGTAATTGTGCTGAACCAGAGCCATCATCACAGCAGCGATGATCGTGATGCCGCCGATGATCAGCAACATCAGGGTTGCCCAGGATGTCAGATCGAAAAGATTGATGCAAATCCTGGCCAGGAAATATATTCCCAACAGTTTATCCAGCGAAGCGGGTAGGAATGCAGAAGAAGAAGCTGGCGCATTCTGCACATAATCTGGAACCCAGGTATGGAACGGCAGAGCTCCGGCTTTGGTTAAGCTGGCTACCAGCAGGCAGAGGAAGGCGATATTCACCAGGGAATTATTGGTAACCAGGTTGATCTCTGACATGTTGTAACTACCGGAAAGAAGGAAGAGCATTCCAATTCCCATGATCAGGATGGAATCGGAAGCGCCGATCAACACCAATGTCTTTTTGGCAGCAGAAGAACTTGCTTCATCGTGGCTTTTTATCAGCTTATAAAGTGTGAGTCCCAGAATTCCCCAGAAAAAGACAAAAGCGATCAGGTTATCCGAGAGAGCAGCTCCAAACGAGGCTCCCAAGGTGATCAGGAAATAGGAATAATAACTGATCAGTCGCTTTTCCTTCGTCACGTAGGCCATGGAATAAAGCGCATACAAAAAGCCGAAAATGCCGATGAACAGCACGATCAATTTGCTCAGGCCGTCCACATTCATCACCAGCGAATCCGAAAGAGCCGGGAAAGCTACACACTGCAGGTTGTAAAGTCCGTTTTCGCTGCCGAATAATTTTAACGAAAGATAAACTGCAAAAGCCGATACAAGAAGTGCGATCATGCTTTTCAGTATCTTCATCGTTTCCGGCAGGATGAACAGCGCCGCGCCGATCAGCATCGGCATTAAAATCATAAATCGAAAATCGATCATAATTATACCTTTATTTTTTTTCTGATTTCTTCAGTTTTCTGCTGAGATAATTTTATCAATTCCTCTGCATTCATCAACCGCTTGCCGGTGCGATGATCATAAACCTGCGTCATGCGCTCTGTGCAGCAGTAACACGGATCGACCGCAGCAGTGGCGATAGCGGCATCGGAAATGGTGCCGCCGATGCAGGAGCGACGGAAAGTGGGAATGCAGGTATAGCTCGGTGCGCGTATCTTATGTCGCACAGGGCTGTTGCTGCCGTCCGATTTTACGAAATGGAAAACTTCTCCCCGCGGTGCTTCGGCATGTCCGATGCCAATACCGGCAGGAATTTCTTTCACTTTCGCTTTTATATCTCCAACTTTTTCTTTTTTCAATAATTCCAGACACTGTTGAATTATCGAGATCGATTCGTACATTTCCAGCAGACGGACTTTAGCTTTGGCAAATACATCTCCTTCCGGAGTGGTTATCACCTTCCATTTGATCATATCGTAAGCTGCATAAGGATCATCGCGACGCACATCGATATCTACACCCGAAGCTCGAGCTGTGGGACCAACTGCACCAAAATCATGGATATCTTTGGCTGTGAGAATGCCCACACCTTTCAGACGGGCATGCAATACCGGATCATCCATCACAGCGCCCACCAGCAGGTCGGTTTTGATTTTCACATCATCCAAAACTTTTAAAAGCTGAGTTGCCTGCTCTGCAGAAATATCTCGACGCACTCCACCGATGGTGAACATGGCGTAGCTATTTCTGTTGCCGGTGATGATCTCGAACATATCCAGCACCGGTTCACGATATTTCCAGGCCCACATGAAAACTGTGTTGTAGCCCAGGAAATGACCTGCTAATCCTACCCACAATAAATGGCTGTGAATTCTTTCCAATTCCCCTACGATTGAGCGGATCAACTTGGCACGAACTGGAATTTCCACTTTGGCAATGCTTTCCACGGCATTGGCATAGGCAAAAGGATGCGATGTCGAGCAGATTCCGCAAATCCTTTCCACTACATAAAATACCTGTTCGAAAGTTTTTGATTCACATATTTTTTCGATTCCACGATGGTTATAACCGGTTTCCCATTCCATATCGACGACCGTCTCACCGTCGCAATAAAGTTTAAAAAATTCCGGTTCTTCCAAAAGCGGATGATAGGGACCAATAGGCACGACAGTCTTTTTGCCCATTTATCTGTTCTCCTGTCTGTTTTTTCTGCGTAAGGGATATTCACCTTCAGGCCAGCTTTCAGCCAGCAGGAAGCGTTTCGGTTTCGGATGATTCAATACTTTTATTCCCAGCAGATCCATGATCTCTCTTTCGATCCATTCTATGCCGTAAACTACTGGTGTGACGGATTCCACTTCGGGATTTTCATGCGGCAGCAGAACGTTCAAGTTCATCATCCAACCGGTTGCATCATCGGAATAATGATAGATCACTTCAAAACCTTCCTTCGAATCCATTGCTGTGACGATCACATAACGATAGCCAAGTTCATTGAACCAGTAATCCGTGATCTTCAGCAAAATATCTTTGGGAATGAAAACAAATAATCTTTTTGTATTCACCACTTCTGCTTTGATAATTTCCGGGAACTTTTTCTGTATATTTGTGATATATTCTTCTATATTCATATATTTTCCTTCAACTTTGAATTTGTATTGCATTCCACGAAACCCCTCTGATCAGCAAGCTGATCTTCTCCCCTTGCGAAGGGGAGCTTATTCCATATTCGTCCCCCTTCATAAGGGGGAATCAAAGGGGGTTCGCTATAACCAGTCTTAGATATAATTTTCAAAACTTTATCCTATTTCTTATTCAGCAGTTTCACGACGCCTGCCAGCATTGCTTCCGGTTTGGGAGGACAGCCGGGAACGTAGGCATCCACAGGAATAACTTTATCGAGAGGCCCGGCAAAGTTGTAACCCGAGGCAAAAATTCCACCGGTGCAGGGACAAGCTCCGATCGCTATAACTACAATCGGTTTGGGAGCTTGATTATAAACTTCCAAAACCCGGGGCAACGTTTTCTTCGTAACAATTCCAGTAACCAATAGAACGTCTGCATGGCGAATACTTCCCACCAATTTCATGCCGAATCTTTCTACATCGTATTTGGGCGTGAGCAGATCGAGGATTTCGATATCACAGTTGTTACACGATCCTGCACTGAGATGAAACACCCATAACGATTTTTTGAAACATTTTTCTTTAAAGCCCAATTTATTACTCCTTACTTCAACAACAACATTTTCTTCAAACCTTTGGTTTTTCCATTAACATCTAACTTATAGAAGTAAACTCCGGAAGAAACAGATTTACCAATGCTATCCTTGCTATCCCAGATAATTTTATGAATTCCTTTCTCCAAATCTTCACTCACTAGAGTTTTTACTTTTTGACCTTTGATGTTATATATGGTGATTCCTACTTTACTGTCTTCAGGGATGGAGAAAGAAATTGTAGTTTCAGGATTAAAGGGATTTGGTGAAACATAAGCAAAAGTTTCAATAAATTCTACTTCGTTTTCCTCGATGTTAACATCTGTTGATAAGTAAATGAATAGATTAGGCCAATAAAAATTACCAGTAGCATCTGCTGTAGTAAAAGACACATAATCATGATGGTCATCCCAATCCGTATCAATTTGAAATGCTATACGATATTGTGAAAAAGTTCTCTCCTGCTGATAATCAAATAATACACAATCTGTTACATCTACATAGCGGTAACCGTCTTCCTCGCTATCTGTTACTGTGCCAACATTATTTGTATAAGTATAGGGATTTCCAACATCACCCTTCTCCCAGTCATCGGGATCTAATTCAAAGCCGTAGTCGATATGATTTAGAATGCACTTTATTGTATCTCCACCTGCAACATTCCAAACAGGAAAATACTGTGTCGGTGGGCCTCCTATAGAATTAAATTGATACAATCTTACTATTACGCTGTCAATATCATAACCCCAGGGT
>JAUSOT010000007.1 GCA_030656075.1 Candidatus Cloacimonadales bacterium | reverse complement strand
ACTCGACGGTTCAGTATTACATCATCAACGAGATAGCGGAAAATAAGGGGGGCAGGGAAACTGAGCAGAGAGGTTGCTACAATAATAAGTGCACCAAAAAGACCCTTCTTCCAGTGCCGCTTTATAAATGGGTGCAAATTCCTGAGGCTGCCCCTGATTACGGAATGACCCCGTTCTCCGGCCAGAGGATCTCCGGACTGTTTCCGGGAAAGTCCACGTTTTATATATGTAAAAAAGCTTTCCATGTTGTTTGAGATTTTTCCCTTCCCAAAATAGACATTCACCCTCCCAACACGGTAGGATAGGCGTCCCGCCTGTCCATAACACAGCAGGACAGACATCCCACCTACCCATAACACGGTAGGACAGACATCCCACCTGCCCATAACACGGTAGGACAGGCGTCTCGCCTGTCCATAATGATGAATCACCTAAACAGCCGAGACGGCTGTCCTACGGGCTGGGGAGGACAGGCTTTGTTTTCAATGTCTATTTTGGGGCATAAAAAGAAGTTTGACTTTCATTATTATGTTCGCTAAACTAATACCATAAAATCGTTGATATTAGGAATTAAATCTCATGAATTTTCTCGATAAAGTTTACACCAAAAGCGACTCCATCGTATCCAGAAAAATAGCCGATGAATTTATCCTCGTTCCTATCAGACAAAATGTTGGTGATCTGGAAAGCATCTATACCTTAAATGAGACCGCCGCACGCATCTGGGAGCTGATTGACGGTAAAATGAAAGTTGAGGAAATAAAAGAAAAGATTGTTGAAGAATTTGAAGTAACACCTGAAGAAGCCGAAAAGGATATTATGGAGCATCTGCAACAGTTAGAGAGCATAAAGGCAATAATGTGAGCCCCACAATATTCAGAGAGAAAAGCTACAGATTTTATTTTCTTTCAAATGAAGAAAAGCGGATACATATTCATGTGACATGTGAGGATGGTGAAGCAAAATTTTGGTTGGAACCTATTGTGTCTTTATCTGTATATCATGGATTAAATCGAAGAAAATTAAACGAGATTCAAAAAATCGTAGAGGAGCATATAAATGAAATCGCTGAAGCGTGGCAAACGCATTTTGGTAAGCGTTGAAAATATAACCCCTTTCGGCATATGGCTTTTTGTAAAAGAAAGGGAATACTTCCTGAGTTATAATGATTTTCCTTACTTTAAGGATCAAACATTGAATTCCATACAAAACGTTGAATTGCTTCATGGCTATCATTTATACTGGCCAGAATTGGATGTTGATCTGGAAATTGATAATCTTGAAAATCCTGAAAAGTATCCTTTAAAATCAAGAATCAAAGCGAATCCAACAAGCCATTCCGGCGGACTGGCAGTAGCCCGCCGTTAAACTCCATTAGGTACAGTGATTTTAGCTTTAAATAACACCTGAAGAAGCCGAAAAGGATATTATGGAACACCTCATGCAATTGGAAGAAATAAAAGCCATAGTAAAAAAGTAAACTATGACAGTCTCGTAAAAAGTCTCAAAATGTGTCATTTGTCATGCTGAACTTGTTTCAGCATCTAAATATTTCAGTAAGTTAGAGACCCTGAATGATCCTGAAACAAGTTCAGGACATGATTTTGGGTGACAAAAACTGACTTTTTACGAGTAGATCGACTATGATGGAGATGAAAAGATAAAGATAATGAATATTGCAAAAGAAGAGAGGCAATATGACACAGAGAGAAATATTAGAACAGCTTAATAGGCTTCCTACCGTGGAGCGCCTGACAATCATCCAAGCAGCGTTGCACTTGATTCATAAAGACCTTCAGGAAATTGAACTGCCATCGTCCCGTGCCGAGAAAGCACGACGATTAGCAGCTGCCGCCGAAGCTCTCCTTCCTGATTATTCAGCAGGCGGTGAATTGACGGCTTTTACCGCTCTTGATCACGAGGTCTTTCATGCTGAGAGGTGAAGTTTGGCTCATCAATTTAGATCCAACACTTGGTTCTGAAATCAAGAAAACCCGCCCTGCTGTGATTGTAAATGATGATGCCATCGGGATTTTACCTCTCAAGGTAATTGTACCAATTACTGACTGGAAAGACCATTATTCTATGGCTTCCTGGATGGTTCGATTGGAAGCTGATAGTGAAATGCTGATGGGTTGGGTACAGAAAAATGAGATGGTTTGTTGATTTTCAAAACAGAAAAGTACGACTAACAGATGAGCGTCTTTAGCATATAAAAATGGATAAAGAAATAAAAGTTTGGTACGATAAAGAAGGGGATTATCTTGAAGTTCTCTTTGAACGAAAGGCTGGTTATTTCAAAGAGACGGAGAACGATGCGGTAATGGAAAAAGTTGATAATGAAGGGAATATTATCGGATTTTCCATATTAAAGGTTAGCGCATTAAATGAACAGAAACCACTTTCGATTGAATTAAAAAAACACGTCGCCTAACAACAGGCCAAAAGCAAAAGACATTATTGAAATGCTGTCGCACTTCTTTTGGCCTTGAACGTTGGAAATTAGCAAAGCATTGGCAATTATACTGAATATCGAGTTGTAGTAGTTTCTGAAACAGAAGGCTAAGAATCATGGAATGTCCTCATATACCGGAGACCAGATCACGAAGGAGTTAAACCCATGAAAATACGTTTGACTGAAGAGATATGGAAAGAGGGCAACATGTATGTTTCATATTGCCCTGAATTGGATATTTCTTCCTGCGGTGAGGACGTCCAGCAGGCAAAAAAGAATCCCTTGGAAGCAATTACAATCAACATTGAAGAGACGAAAAAGAGGTGTTTTTATGACAGCAACATTAGTAGTGAAAAACAATCTTGTTGCACAACTTGACAAACTGCCTTATGAACTTCAGCTTCGTGTCCTCGATTTCGCTAAAGCTTTAATTCCAAAAGGAATTCAAGGAAAAACTCTTTTGAGATTTGAAGGAGCAATTCCTGCTGAAGATTTGCAGTTAATGTCCAAAGCAATAGAGGAAGGCTGCGATAAGGTAGACACCAGTGAATTGATCATTTAAGAATAGAAAAATGGTAAAACAGCCGCACGCATCTGGGAGCTGATCGACGGCAAAACGAAAGTCGGGAAAATAAAAGAAAAGCTGATTGAAGAATTTGAAGTAACGCCTGAAGGAGCCGAAAAGGATATCGTGGAACACTTACAACAGTTAGAGGAAATAAAAGCAATAATATGAGCCCCACAATATTTAGAGTGAAAGGCTACAGATTTTATTTTCTTTCAAATGAAGAAAAGCGAATACATGTTCATGTGACGTGCGAGGATGGTGAAGCAAAATTTTGGCTGAAACCTATTTTGTCTTTATCTGTATATCATGGATTAAATCGAAGGAAATTAAATGAGATTCAAAAAATCGTAGAGGAACATAGGAATGAAATCATTGAGGCATGGCAAACGCATTTTAGTAAGCGTTGAAAATATAACACCTTTCGGTATATGGCTTTTTGTAAAAGAAAGGGAATACTTTCTGAGTTATAATGATTTTCCTTACTTTAAGGATCAATCATTGAATTCTATACAAAATGTTCAATTGCTTCATGAATGTCATTTGTACTGGCCAGAATTGGATGTTGATTTGGAAATTGATAATCTTGAAAATCCTGAAAAGTATCCGTTAAAATCAACAATCAAAACGAATCCATCAAATCATTCCGGCGGACTGGCAGTAGCCCGCAGTTAAACTCAATTAGGTACGGTGATTTTAGATTTAAATAACGCATGAAGAGGTGGAAAAAGATATCGTGGAGTATCTCATGCAGTTGGAAGAGATAAAGGCTATTATTAAGGATTAGGAATCATGGAATGTCCTCATATACCGGAAATCAGCCTTGCTCAATTTGGCGAGCGGTTATATAATGAAGCTGTAGCTAAGAGGATTCCGCTCGGTGGATCATTTGAGCTAACCTTTCGCTGTAATCTGCATTGCGCTCATTGTTATTGCAACCTGCCGACAAATGATCAGGAGGCAATTGAGAAGGAGCTGACAACTGAAGAAGTATTCAATATCCTTGACCAGATTGCAGAAGCGGGATGTCTATGGCTTCTGATAACGGGGGGAGAGCCACTTCTTAGGCCAGATTTTTTTGAAGTTTATACCTATGCAAAAAAGAAGGGTTTCATTATCACTCTGTTTACGAACGGGACACTTATTACTGAAGAGATTGCCGATTACCTGGCCCAATGGCCGCCATATAAAGTGGAGATAACTTTATATGGTGTAACAAGTGAAACTCATGAAAGGGTTACCGGAATTCCAGGTTCATTTAAGCGGTGCAAAAGGGGCATTGACTTACTTTTGAAACGGCAACTTCCTTTGGGATTGAAGACCATGGCAATGACCTTAAACCATAATGAACTCTCTCAACTAAAGGAATATGCTGAAGCATTGGGAGTTAAGTTCCGTTTTGATCCGGTATTGAATCCAAGACTGGACGGTTCTAAAACCCCCTGCAAATTCAGGCTATCACCGGAAGAGGTGGTAAAGTTGGATTTGTCGGATGAGAAAAGGGTTAAAGAATGGCGGGAGTTCTGTGAAAAGTTTACAGGTCCGCCCCAGTCTGACAATCTTTTCGACTGCGGCGCCGGCGTTTCCACATTCCATATCGACCCATTCGGGAAAATGAGCGCCTGTGAAATGACCAGGTTTCAGAATTATGATTTACGTGGTGGTCCATTTGAAGAGGGCTGGCGTAAATCTATTCCAGAATTTTTAACCCTGAAACCCAAGGGTGACTACCCGTGTGGTAAGTGTGATTTAATATCTTTATGCGGTCAATGCCCGGGCTGGGCATGGCTGGAGAATGGAAATCCAGAAGCCCCGGTTGACTATCTCTGCAAGATAGCCCACCTTCGGGCGGAGGCATTTAATATAAAGAGACCAAAAGGAGGCAAAAATGGAGACAAGAGAGAATAATCGGAAACCATATAAAAGACCACAAGTACCTCAAGTCAAGCTGGAAATCGAGGAGGCTATCTTAGCAGCTTGTAAGGTTTCTGCTGCTACCGCTGGCGGGAGTCCTACAACTAAGCCGTGTAATCTCAGCTCCGCCACTGGGTGTAAGACTACTCAAGGATCTTAGTCCAGGCAGAGATAGATTCTCAGTTTTGAAATCTTCAATGATGGTGAATTCGGAGCGGAATGATCACCCGGGGAAGATATAAGGGTAGGTTTACTTTATTGTGGTAAGTAAAGAGAAATACAGGAAAATTGGTTCAGAGATTGGCG
>JAUSOT010000251.1 GCA_030656075.1 Candidatus Cloacimonadales bacterium | reverse complement strand
AAAATATTAAAATAATTCTCATTTGTAAAAACCGGTATCATCTCCACGATGGAAGATGTAATAAAGTAAATCCCATCTTCATCAATTACTTTATATCTGCTTCTCATAATATTTCACTTTATTTCTCATTCTAAATTCTCATCTCATTTCTCTCATTCCCAAATGAAATGTCTCTCATTCCCAAAATCTCATCTCGTTTCTCTCATTCCCAAATTTTATTTGGGAATGCACTTGTCCAAAAGTTTCACTTTGATAATCCTCTAAATTATTTCTGATATTCATTACTAACTTCACGCTTTCGTCAAAATACAATTTTTTGTCCATTTGTATTCCCAAATGCAATTTGGGAAACAAGCTGGTTCATCTCATTCCCAAAATTCTCATCTCGATCATCTTATTCCCATCCAGTACTTATTTCATCCATTCCCAAATGGAATGTCTCTCATTCCCAAATTGCATTTGGGAATGCAATTGCACCAAAAGTTTCACTTTGATAATCTTCTAAATTATTTCTGATATTCATTATCACTTCCCGCTTATTTCAAAATACAATTTTTCCAATCTTGTTCCCAAATGCAATTTGGGAGCAAGTAATTTGTAGAAGTGGTCGAAATCTGCTTGGTTGAATTCTTATTTTTCATTTTATGACCTAATTCATTTCCTTAAAAAAATCCACCCTAATTCAATAATTTCATAATTCATTTCTGAATCAATTAATCTCCCGTCAACTCTTTATTGATAGTTTGTCTTTATCCAGCACTTTTTTCAAAAACTTCCCGGTATAAGATTTTTTGTTGGCAGCTATTTCTTCGGGGGTGCCGGTGGCCACGATCGATCCGCCGGCATCACCACCATCTGGGCCCAGATCAATAATATAATCTGCGCATTTGATCACGTCCAGATTATGTTCGATAACGATAACTGTATTTCCCATGGAAACAAGTCGTTGCAACACTTTCAGCAGTTTCTTAATGTCATCAAAATGTAAACCGGTGGTTGGTTCATCCAGGATATAAAGCGTTTGTCCGGTGCTGGTTTTGCTCAGTTCCCGGGAGAGTTTGATCCTTTGAGCTTCTCCGCCGGAAAGAGTAGTGGAAGCTTGCCCTAATTTTATGTATTCCAAACCGACTTCTTTCAGTGTGATAAGTTTTTTGGCGATACCGGGAACGTTCTCAAAAATATCCAAAGCTTCCTGAACATCCAGGTCCAGAACTTCCGAGATGTTCCGTCCTTTGAATTTTACAGCCAGAGTTTCTTTGTTATAGCGGTGTCCTTTGCAGGTTTCGCAGGTAACGAAAATATCCGGCAGGAAATGCATTTCGATCTGTTTAACGCCCGCCCCGCCGCAATCTTCACAGCGTCCGCCTTTCACATTGAAAGAAAATCTGCCCGGACTGTAACCACGCAGTTTGGAAGAAGGAAGCTGCGCGAAAAGATTCCTGATCGGATCGAATAATTTTACATAGGTGGCCGGATTGGAACGGGGCGTTCTGCCGATCGGCTGTTGATCGATATTTATCACTTTATCGAAAAATTCAAAACCATCTATCGACTTATGTTTTCCGATCTTCACATTGGAATGGTTAAGTTCTTTGGATAAAGCAGGATAGAGGATTTGGTTGATGAGTGAGCTTTTTCCCGAACCGGAGACACCGGTAACACAGACAAATAATCCGACCGGAATTTCCACATCGATATTTTTCAGGTTATTCTGGGTAGCGCCCAGGATCGTGAGCTTCCTGAGATCGGCATTCATTCGCTGTTTGGGAATATTGATCGAAAGCTCGCCGGAAAGATATTTGCCGGTTAATGAATTTTTTGATGTGAGGATTTGTTCTATATTGCCCTGAAAAATTATTTCACCGCCATATATTCCGGCGCGCGGCCCAAAATCGATGATCTGATCGGCAGTGCGGATCATTTCCTCGTCATGTTCCACCACGATCACGGTGTTGCCCAGATCGCGCAGATGCAGCAGCATATTGATCAGTTTGCGGTTATCGCGTTGATGCAGTCCAATGCTGGGTTCATCCAGGATGTACATCACTCCCACCAAACTGCTGCCGATCTGGCTGGCCAGTCTGATCCGTTGAGATTCTCCGCCGGAAAGAGAAGGAGCTTTACGATCCAGCGTGAGATAGTGCAATCCGACATTTACCAGGAATGAAAGACGATTGTTAACTTCTTTTAATACTTCGGCCGCAATGATCTCATCGTTTCCCGATAGTTTCAGATTGCTGAAAAAATCGATTGCCTGAGAAATCGACATGGCAGTTATTTCATTGATCGATTTTCCCTTGATCTTCACAGCCAGGCTTTCTTTGCGCAGTTTTTTTCCTTCACAGTCCGGGCAGGATTTATTGCCGATGAACTGCAAATAATAGCGTTTCATATACTCGGAGCCTGTTTCGCTCATGCGGCGCTGCAAAGTGGGAATTATGCCGTCAAACTTGGAATAGAACGTTCCATTACCGCTGTAGGTGCTCCACTCGAATTTGATCTTTTTTCCCCTGGAACCATAAAAAAGCAGATTCCTGATATGTTCGGGAAGATCCTGCCAGGGAGTTGTGAGTGCAAAACCATATTCCTGAGCAATGGCGCGCAGTTTTTTCAACGTCCAGCTGGCCTGTTTTTTGTCTAATTCTCCCCAGTGAACAACCGCTCCCTGCATGATGGAAATTGTTTTATTGGGAACGATCAGGTCGGGATCAAATTCCATGGTTGTGCCCAATCCGTTACAGGTTCGGCACATTCCTATTGGACTGTTGAACGAAAAATGTTGCGGCGTCAGTTCAGGATATCCGATGCTGCAGCGGGAACAGGAATTGGATTCGGATAGATTTTCACTTCGTTTTTCATCCACATAATCGATTTTGATGAAGCCGTCCGTCAACCTGAGAGCAGTTTCGATGGAATCATTTAATCGGCTGCGAATTCCTTCCTTCAGAACGAGCCTATCGACGACGATGTCGATGTTATGTTTACTCTTTTTATCGAGCGTAATTTCTTCCGAAAGATCACGCATCACGCTGTTGATCTTAACTCGCACAAATCCTTCGGTGCGAGCTTCTTCCAATTCTTCTTTATGTTCTCCTTTTCTGTTTTGCACGATGGGAGCAAGAATTTGCAGTCTGGTTCCCTCCGGATTTTGCAGAACATGCTCAACCAGTTGATCGACAGTTTGAGCGCCGACCAGATCACCGCAATTGTAGCAATATTGCTTGCCGATCCTGGCATAAAGTACTCGCAGATAATCGTAGATTTCGGTAACCGTTCCTACCGTCGAGCGAGGGTTTTTACTGGCAGCTTTCTGTTCGATGGAAATGGCAGGGGAAAGCCCTTCGATGTAATCTATCTTGGGTTTTTCCATCTGACCCAGGAATTGACGGGCATAAGCGGAAAGCGATTCCACATAACGGCGTTGCCCTTCGGCGTAAAGAGTATCAAAAGCCAAAGATGATTTTCCGGAGCCGGAAACTCCGGTGAACACGATCAATTTATTGCGCGGAATGCGAACGTCGATGTTTTTCAGATTATGTTCTTGAGCGCCTTTGATGTAGATTTCTGTTTTCATAAAGTTATATATAATTCTACGATTTTTTTATCAGTTCATGAATAGATTCAATAATGTCTTTCATGTCTTTTAGTCCATCTTCAACATCTTCCAAAGAGAATTGAATTAAAACATTATAATCACCCTCAATTCTTTGTTTAAAAGCATGATGTATTTTCTTCCCAATATTTCGATCAACTATGTTATTCTTAATGTAAGTTTTATTAAACCAGCCAATTAATTGGGAATGATTTGAGGTTGAAAAATTATTTTTTAAGGCCAGAGCTGAAATAATATAGAATATCCCGTAGTAAATTCTGTTTACTGCAGTAGCATAAAGGTGATTTTCAATTAGTATTGCAACTTCAGTTGTTGCTTGAAATGCTTTTTCGATATTAAGATCAATTAATTGTTTCAGTTCAGATTCTGATAAAATCATATTACAATTCCTTTAGTCAAAGCAGATTGAACGAAAGGCAGGCAGCCTTTTATCGTTTTCAATTCATCCTTGGTTATTATTTTCAAATCTGTTATTATGTCGTATTTAAGAACTAAATCGTATTCCATATCCAGAATATCTTCTGCAAAACTACGATCATAAGCTTTTCTTAGAACCAGCAGGATATCATAATCAGAATATTCTTGTTCAACATTTTCTGCTCTCGATCCGAACAATATCAATTTTTCAATTATTTTGGGATATTTTGCTATTAATTGAGTTTTCAACTCTTTCAAAGCTTTTTCATTATACATCATTTACCTCTTTTCATTTAATGATTTTTTGATTTGGAGATTTGAAGATTTGGAGATTTGAAGATTTGGAGATTGAGTGAATTATTCATAATTCTAAATATTCCTTTTGGCAGTGCTATAAGATTTTGAAAAAATGGCTACAAGCTCATTTGCTTCATCCAGAATCGGTTTAATATCAGCATTTGTCATTAATTTGGCTTCAACAATTAATTCCAACCAAAAAGCGGATTCGTCCGCTTCTTCTAAAACAATGTGTAACTTGGAATTAAATTCTGCTTTCGATCTTCCTCGACAAGCTGCCCGATAATTAGCACCGACAGAGGTTCCGGCTTTTACTAATTGATATCCGATAACTCTTCCAGTATTTGTTTTAGGTAAAGTTTCAACGAGTTTTATAATTTGCAAAGCAAATTGCTTCGTCCTTTTCTTCAAATCATCACTATCCATAATTCTCCCAACTAAATCACTCAATCACAAAATCACTCAATCACCAAATCACCCAATCACTCAATCACTCAATCACCAAATTATTTTCTCATCGACTCGAGACGATCTACATAAGTTTGAATGAGCACAGAGTCCTGGTAAGGTTTCATCTTGTTCAGCAGCGGAATACCTTTATCATAAGCTTCCGAATAGGCAGTTGCCTGGAAGATAGCCTGCACCAATTCTCTATCTTTGCGATTATAATAAACGGCATTTTCAAGGTAATCGAAACCTTCGTCGGTTTTATCATTTTCGATCAGATTAAAACCTCCTTCCAGGTAAAGTTTGGAAAGGCCATCATAAAATCTGGCTTTATTATCGATGAAATCGATAGCTTTTTCCATATATTTGATGGCATTATAATAATCACCCTGGGAATGAGCAAACTGGGAAGTTCGCATGAAGGCAGCACCGTAATTGTTTAATAATCTTCGCATATTATGGTCTTTATATACAGCATCATCCATCACTGCCCGGTAGGAATAAACCGAATCTATATTTGTAACCAGTCTTTCCATATCGAACTGATTTTTGTCTTTGGTTGGAACAAGGCGATCAACCATTCCTTCATTTCGCAGATGATCTTCAAAACCGATGGCATCAGGAGTGGTGACAGCAAAATAAATGGGCCGCTTGCCGTAGTTATCTTTGATGATCTGGATCACTGCCAGATCCTTCACATAGAGCACGGTTCCTTTTTTGAATGTAATCGTGAATTCATCACCGGGAATTACACCTTTGATCTTTAAATTTGTGTCTTTTGGAACTTGTTTTGGATAGAGGGCGGAATTTGGATTATCCTGGCAGAGATCGATGTGCGCGTCAGGCAGATTGAATTCCACTCCTTCGTGGTCGATAAGCTGATGAATGTACCAGGGAGTATTCAGCAGGCTCAAGTTGGCGATTGTCACATCTTTCCTGATACCGAAACATTGCTCATTCTTGAATTTCATGGCTCGTTCGATATCCTGTTTGGTTCTCTCAGAAGGGGAAACATCCACATAGTAGAGCTTTCCGTCAACTTCATCGGGCAGTGAGTCATTGGAAGGAGGAGTGTATTCTATCGCAGCAGGATCATACACAGCTTGAGCATACCAGACCGGGAAGGTATCGTTATCACCATTTGTGAAAACAATAGCATCCTTTTCCAAACTATTCAGAATGTTTTGTCCATAATCCAGCGCAATATATTCCCGGGAACGGTCATGCTGAAAATATTGGGAAGAAAGATTTACGAACGGCAGGAAAATAACAATTGCAGCAACCGCCACGGTTGCGGCTTTGTTTCTTTTGCGCAGATAATCGATCAATCCGATTGAACCCAATGCCATCCAGAAAGCCCAGAAATTGTAGGCTGTCACATAAAAATAATCTCTTTCTCTTACTTCAGTATCGCTCAGATTCATCACGAAAACCATGGCGATGGAAGCCATGAACATGAAGGCAAAGAAATAAGCAAAAGAATGCTTATTCTTTTTATATTGATAATAAGCTCCGCCAAAACCCAGGAAAGTGACAATGATATTTGCCAGGAACTGGATAAACATCTGTGGTGTTTTCAGGAATTGAGAAATAATTTCACTGTTGAAAAACTGCCAACTGAAGTAAGTGAGGAATTGGTCTTTCATCTGGTACCAGAAGGAAGCGCGGCGAATGAACATGCTGACGACTCCATATTGTCGCCGTAAAACGTAATCGGTGAATAGTTTTATCGTGTGCGGATAGCCTTCGTTGATGAAAGGTCGGTGTTCCGATCGGATGAAAAGAAAGAAATGCGTGCTGAGACCGACTAAAATGAATAATAAAGCCAGAAGCCATACTTTTGTAGAAATCCTGTCTTTCAGGTGGTAAACCAGAATTCCCACAAAACCAATAGAAAACATATATTTACCCAGATCGGGAATATGAGATGTTTTTCCCAGATTCATAAAGAGAAAATAAATTACGATCAATCCAACTGTATAGACGATCGTTCGCTTCCAGAATGAGGCAGTTCTGATTGCTTCTTTCAGCATGGGATAAACCGCGATTAAAAGAACTGCCGGTGCGATCTGAAGCGAAGTCTGGTGAATTCCGAATCCCAGGAAGAAGATGTATATGATCAGAAGTAGAAGATTCTGGTGGGAAAGTCCCTCGGATTTTTCCACCCAGATCATGGTCAGCCAGACTATCAAATTGATAGTAAATGCCAGGCCAGAGTAAACTTCCGCCTCGATAGCATTATTCCAGAAAGTGTAGGAAAAGGCAATGTAGATAGCTGCGATGAAACCGGCAAGATAAGCCAGATAAGCTTCTTTCTCGTCTTTCAGCCACATGGAAACGAACTTTACACTGAAGAAATAAGTGAACATCACAGCAAAAGCTGAAAGTAATCCTGAGAGAAAATTAACAACCAGAGCATGGGGAATACTGAAACCGAAAATAGCAAAGAAACGTCCCAGAAGAATGTAAAACGGATTTCCGGGTGGATGGGGAACACCGAGGATACTGCTGCAAGTGATGTATTCTCCAGCATCCCAGAAGGAAAGGGATCGCGCCATCGTCAGATAGTAGATCAGCAGCGTGAAGACGAATACTACTAATCCGATGATCAAGTTAGTTCGTTTATTCACAAATGGTTGCGGCTTAAGATTCATCATGTTATATCGCTTTGGTTTGATGTTTTTTGTTAAATCGAGTATTTGTGATTTTATTCTCGTATTCATATCTGCTCCATCTCAATTTTATTTTGAAGAAAACTTGTTTTTGAGCTTTTTCCCGTCAAGAGTTTTATCGGATAAATTCGGCAGGAAGGTTAAACTGGTT
>JAUSOT010000245.1 GCA_030656075.1 Candidatus Cloacimonadales bacterium | reverse complement strand
TAATTATTTATTTAACACCTTTACAAGTGAATGCAGTAAATCCTGGATTGAATAGGGCTTCTTCAAAAACTCCAGCTCATTTCCTGGATTTCGGATATTCCATTTCGGATTTCGGATATTTGATTTCGGATATTCTACTTCGGATTTTTGATTTCGGAATTTCAATCCGCGCTCCGCAATCTGAAATCTGCACTCCGCAATCTGCAATCAAAAGTTTATCTGTTTTTCCTGGCAGTGTTAATTGATGAGACTGTAATCGCCAGGATTTCATCCGCTTCTTTCAATAATGATTCTAGTTGGGCATATTTTATGATTTTTCCTTCTATGAGCAATTCCATCCAATAAATGCTTTCGTCTGCTTCTTCTTCGACTATTCCCAACTTTGAGATAAAATCAGCCTTAGATCGTCCCCGGCAAGCGGCACGGTAATTTGCACCTACTGAGGTTCCTGCTCTTAATAATTGTCTTCCAATTACTTCAGTTATCTTTCCTTTCGGTAATGATTCCACTAATTTAATAATTCTAAGGGCAAACTTTTTTGTTCTTTCCTTTATTTCATCTTTAGTCATCCTAACTCATTTCTCATTTCGGATATTCCATTTCGGATATTTGATTTCGGATTTCGGATATTCTACTTCGGATTTCGGATATTTGATTTCGGAATTTCAATCTGCACTCCGCAATCTGAAATCAAAAATCATTCAACTCTTCACTTACCATTTTCCATACATCATTTAGATCGGCAGGTTTGGTGAAATATGGGATATTGGCTTTTTTTAGCTGCTCTTTGACAGAATGCTTATAAATAAAACCGGTCATAAGAACTATTTTCTGTTCGGGCTTTCTTGACTTAATTGCTTCAATAAGTTCAATACCATTCATAACCGGCATCTCGATGTCGGATAAGACAATATCCGGTTGAATCTTCTCATAATTATCCAGCGCTTCTTTTCCATTTACGGCTGTAAAGACCTCCAATCCCTTTTCCTCGAAAAACTTTCTAAACAATTCCCTGATATATGCCTCATCGTCAACGATTAATATTTTCTTCTGCTGCTTCTTAGTCTTAAAAGGCAACTGAATCGTAAAAGTCGTCCCTTTGCCAGGCTCCGAT
>JAUSOT010000241.1 GCA_030656075.1 Candidatus Cloacimonadales bacterium | reverse complement strand
ATGTTGCAATTGATAGATTTACCGGCGGAGCTAAGGCCGGAGCTTTGTTTGATGAAAAAGTAATAACTCAGAAAAATGTAATTAATTTTGAAATCTTGGTAAATCAAAATGCTTATGAAATTGATAATATAAAAACAGCCTTTGAAAAAGATAAAGTTCAATATGCTTTTGAAAAAACATTAGCAGACATTTGTACCGGAATGCTGCCGTTAGGCGGTGGAGTGATGCGTGGGCACGGATGCTTCACAGGTAAAGTTTTCAGAAACGGTGTGGAGGTTACAAATGAACAATAGATTTATGCCAATTGATAAATTGTCAGACATTCCGAAAAAAAAATACACAGGTTATTTATGGAAATCAAATAGTCCGACCCCGGATGTGCTGAACGCTAGTACTTATGATTTCTCTAATATTGAAGAAAATCCTTTTATTATTGAAGGATACTTGTATTCAGAATCTGAAAATTTTAGTATTTCTATTAAGCAAATCGATGGACAATATTTCATTTCAAAAATAGATTTAGCAGAAATTGATTTGAAAAATCCGCCTAAAGACGAAATCACACCACATTGCTATCTAAGTGATCCGGCAATTTTTAAAAAAAATAATGATTTTAAATATATCAAATTTATTGAATTTTGGGAAGAGAAGGAAGATAATCTATGTGAAAACATGAAAGTTTTAAAGCCTGCCTGGATTGCCTTTTTAGGATTTTGTAAGGAGGTTCCCAATGCCAAATAACAGTATACCATCACCCTATAATTTTGTTCCCTTATCAAAAAAAGTTGTGTATGTTGATGAATGGGCTGATCAAATTTCACATGATGTACCATTTAGCGATGGAGAATCGGGTGTGATTGAATTAGAAGTTGAAACAGAAACTCCCGTTTATATTAGAAATGGTGGTAAATGGTCTGAATCAGACAAAAAAGATCAAGATTCACTTATGCAAGATTTTTTCAAGATTGCAAATAATGAATATTTCATCCCAGGTACATCCTTTAAAGGTATGCTGCGGAACGTATTTGAAATTGCAACTTTTAGTAAAATTTCTTTAGATGATAAAAGATATTCAATAAGGGATTTAAACAACAAGGTATACACAGAGGAAATGACTAATAAAGACAAAATAACCAAAATTGTTAATACAAAAGTAAATGCAGGATGGTTAAAAATAGTAAATAATACATGGATAGTAACTCAATGTGATTTTGCTCGAGTAGATATTCATGATTTACAAACATATTATGGATCAAAAATAGACATACATAAAGCTCAATCTTCTAATAAGAAGTACGACAAGTGGAAGAAGGCTTTAGGTGTTAAGTTTGATATCTTACCTGGTCCTCATAAACACGATTGTAATTCTTGTAGGAAACATAGTGGTGCAGATTATAGAACAGGTATATCTAGAGAATTAAAACTGGAAATTCAATATGATAAAGTTATAAATCTGGGCAAAGGATCGGCAATCGGTAATATTGTTTTTACTGGACAACCTATTGATTACTCAGGTCAAAGACATTGTAAACATATGGAATTTATTTTCTACCACAACACAACAATTCATGAGGATGTTTCGTATTTAAAAAAAGATTTTGAATTTATACACTCTGATGAAAAGGGCAATCCAAATCAAGAATGGGCGTTCTGGAAAACAGAATTATTAAAAGGTAAAAATGTACCCGTATTTTATCTTGAAGATGCGACTGGTATAACATCCATGGGCTTAGCAATGATGTATAGGCTTCCATATAAATACTCTATTGGACAATCTTTGGAAAATAAGTTTTCTGAACATAAAAAAGAAGATTCCATTGACTTAGCAGAAGCTGTGTTTGGATTTATTAGTGACAAGAAAAGTTTAAAGGGTCGAGTTCAAGTGGGGCATTTCAAAGCCACTGAAATACCAGACCATGAGGATATACTCGTAAAAACAGTCCTTGGAAGTCCCAAACCAACCTACTATCCGAATTACATTGAGCAAGGAAACACTAATTTGAGAAATGGGAAAAGAGAATATAAAACTTTTATGGATAAAGATGCAGAAATAAGAGGTTGGAAACGGTATCCAATAGAAAACGAAGAAGTTGACCTGAATAAAATGCCTGAACTTCCAAGAGATACGAATGGACGAGAAAATGAAGATGTTGCTACTATGTTCAAACCATTACCTGCAGCTACGAAATTTGAAGGTAAAATTCGTTACCACAATTTGAAACCCATAGAAATTGGTGCACTTCTGTGGAGTTTAACTTTTGGCAATCGTACTGATTGCAGGCATAAAATAGGAATGGCGAAACCTTTAGGCTTGGGGGTAATAAAAATTCAAATTAGAAATAATAAACTGGATAGTTCAAATTATCTTAACCAATTTCGAGCTTACATGAATAAAAAACTAACAATGCAAACTGATTTTGAAGAGACTGAGCAAATAAAAGAGTTGGTGGCTATGGCAGATTTAAAAGTTAAGGCTGATTATGATTACAGATACCCTATTCTTGATCCAAGTAATCGAATAAACGAATTTGTTACATTTAGAGATCGAGATCATAATATGTATTTGCATAAATATACTTCAGCTTCTTCTGCAAAAGTTAGACCAAATCAGACAATACAAAATGTGAAAATAAAAAAAGAGATAATTGAGAATCCCAAACAAATAGAGAGAAAGAAAATTGACGATTATATTAACCTACTTAAGACTTCTAATGTGAAAACAACGAGAAAACTAATTCGCAAGCTTCCTGATTCAATATCAGTTACAGATGATGTAATCACACTTGTTGGAAATGCTATAAAGAAAAGAGCTGATTATAACCAACAGAAATGGGCAACAGGAAATAGAAACTATCTAAATATTTTTGAAGAATTGAAGGAGAAGTTGAAGAAATAATGCCAAACATACACCTTTTCTTTTCACATACCCTCACTCCTGGACAGGAGGAAGAGATTTATACAAAGCTCAAATGTGAAAGAATAATCACCTTGCCAGATGATCTTCAACAATTATGGGAACAAATTCCTCCGGAAGGTGATATCGATGATGTTTTACTTGCGCCATTCATTAAGTATCTCACAGAGAATATTGAAATTGGAGATTATGTCTTAGTCCAGGGTGAGTTTGGAGTGAGTTTTGCCATTGTAAATTGGTGTCTAAATAATAACCGGATTCCAATCTATGCAACCACGAAGAGAGTTGCAGATGAAGAGAAACAGCCAAATGGCTCAGTAAAAAAAATAAATATTTTTAAGCATGTACAATTTAGGAGGTACGCATTATGAGGTGTATTTTAACAACAACTGGAACATCAATTATCACAAATATTTTTAAAGAGATGATAAATAAAAATGATAAGACAGAATTAAAAGCTGGAGAAAGTTTAACAGGAACTTTTTTTCGACTTTGTGACAATTATTCTATTGAAGATTATGATTCTCCAGAGATTTTTACATTCATCAAGACTCTTAATGAAAAGTATTCAAAGTGTGATTTAACAATAAATAGGCTTTCAGCGGAAACTAATTCATCAGATAAAATGATAAATGAGAATCTTGTCTCACCTGAAGAAGATTTGGTTGTTTTACTGCATTCAGATACTATAGGTGGACTTATTGCCACAAAATTACTTGAAGTAGTTCTAAGAGAAAAATTAAAATTCAAAAAAATCGCTTTGCAAAAAATGGATGGTATTAAAGGGGATGATGCAGATAAATTTGGTTCGGGATTAACGAAACTTAGACTAAAGCTACTTAATTATACTCAGAATGAGTACGATCAATTAATTTTCAATATTTCAGGTGGGTATAAAGGTCTAATACCAGCAATGACAATTTTTAGTATGAGTGAAAATAATACCGATTATATGCTTTGTTATCTTTTCGAAAGTTCAGAAAAAATTGTAAGATTTAATTTCAAAATGGGTGAGATTGATCTGACTTGTGGTAATGATCGAACAACCATTAAGGATTTATTACCTTGAAATATTTTAGGAAATATGGTGAATTAATATCTCCATTAGAAAAGGGTGTTATTTTTAAAATTGAATTAGATACTGGTACAATTAAATTTGAGCTTAACAATAAAATCTATATAATGTCACTTAGCAATGCTGAACATGCACATTATTATTTCTCAATATGGGCAGAAAAAGGTGCGGAAGAACTTTTGCTTCTAAGGCGATTGACTTACGATGTGATAGAAATTGCAGATTATTTTATTGAAAGTATTCGTCCTATCTTTGTAAAATCCTTAATCCTGTTTCTCCAGTCATTCAAGCATTTCGATCCCTTATTTTCTGCACGATTAAAAGACCTGATAGAATACTATTTTAATTTATGTAAAAATGCAAAAAGTATTAACATTAAAGAAAATATATTTGCAGCCGAACACTACCTCGAACTCTGCATGAATGACGACGATCAGGATTGGTTTGATTTGCATCCCAATGGTCTTAATAGAGAAGAACAAGTTGAGAGAATTGCAGATTTTCTAATTGAATTTAAAAAAGACGACGAAAATAAAGATCATGGAAAATTGGATTTATTATTGCAGAAAGCACGTAGCTGGCTGATGTTAAGATATGAAATTGACAAGGCAGCTTATGTCCAGTTTTTCAAACATCCAAATTGGTTGAAAGTTTTTCAAGTTTTACCGGAAGTTTGTGGATTAATTATTTTCTTCTCTTTATTCACTATTAGAAATGATTTTTGGGATATGATAAAACCACCAATTCTTCACATCTCTTCTCTTTTTTCCATTAATAATTTCGGACTTCTTACTCTCTATATAATTTTTATCATGGAAGGCATTAAGTTAGTCCTGAAAATAAAGTCTGGTAGAGTTCAAACCCAGGTATTTATGCCGCGCGTAGCAAGTGGAGTGATCGTAGGTTATTTTGCAATTATGAATGAATTAATGTGGTATGGAATATACAATAGTGCTCTAAGTTTCAGTTCCCCCAATCAGACAAATTGGATTATTTTCGCTGCAAGGATAATTATTCCTCTTATAGCGATCTATATATATTTACTTATTGAAATGAGTAACGTTAAAGGAATCGGAAATATTCGTCCTAAAGCACTAAGGATACTGATGCGAGGGTATGCATATTCTCTGATGATTGGGGTGATAATGTGCGATATTTTTGGAGAGAATCTGATAAGAACTGTGAGTGAAAGGTTTATGAAATATAATCAATCATTTACTTGTTTCAGTTTTAAAGGAATTTTTGGCAGTATTTATCCAGAAGCTGTGTTGTTGCTTTCACCATTAGCATTATTTATTGGTGTGTTTTTTCATCTTTTATGGGAAGATAAAGCTGTTACTGAAAAGATATGAGACCTTGCGAATGGTTTCTTACAGGGGAATATCTTGTAAACCTTCGCAATGGTTGGGAGAAATAGAACACAGATGACAAGGTTTGAGTGAATGATCAAAGAAAAGAAATAAACGAAAAAACTTCGGAATGTCCGTTAGGTCTTCCGAATGTTTTAAAAATAAGATGAGTACGGATAAAAAAAAGAGGAGAAAAAACTAATGAGTGAGGAAAAGAAAACAGAACAAAATAATGAAAAAGGGATTTACCCTTTTGGGAAGTTGTGGTGGTTAATCGTTTTAGATTTTATTCTTTTCTATTTTTCTTTTTTCAAAATTGAGATATTAAAGCAAATAATAACAACAAGTTGGCTAAAATATCTTTTCGACTATGAAGTCTTCAAAATATTTTTAGATAAAGGAATAACTTTTACATTATTTCTATTTATAACTTTCTTTATTATTTACAAAAGAATTCCCAAAACAAAGAAGGAAACAAAATGACAACGATTAACTTATCCCATCTCTATACCGGACAAGCAAAACTGAAAGACCTACCGCAATATCTCCACAAAATTAAAAAGATGCACACCAGAGGAGAAGATGTAATAATTTCCGGTCAAGCCCCCGTCTGGCTCTATCTAAAGATTGCTCACGAACTGCACGGAATTGCTCGTTCACTCACTTATAATTCTCCTGTAACCGGAGAAGTTATTATTTTTGACCATAATCCTTTCTAATGCTAAGTCAATCTTAGAATATCGCATTAGATTGCTACTAAATCTTACTCACTTTCGGCCTACGTAAAATAAAATTAGAACATCACAAATCGTAAATCTTCATTCTTTAATTTCCCAATTTTCAATCCATCTCCGATGGACAAGTTTTCAATAACAGTGCTGTTCTCAACCCGAACCTTCGATATACTTTACATCTTTTTCTTTCAATTTTTCTTTTATAAAAAGTCGGAAAGTTAGAAGACGAACATGAGATGATTCGGAAAGCAGGTTGGAGTAGAATTCCTAATTCTCAAGTCGAGTCCAACAGATTTATTTCCCTATCACATCCGAAATTCCTGCCAGTGTAGCCAACTCCGCCACAGGCACATGATTTATCCTGCTGCAACGCGGACAGGAAAATTTCTCCTCTTTAAAATCCGGTGGAATTTTGAACTTCATGCCGCAAAGACAGGTCACAAAAACAAAATTATTCACCTTCTTCATCAGATCACCAAGGTCGCGCACGGTTTTGGTTTTCGTTTTTTGTTTAACGTCTGTGGTAGCTTCTCGAAGAGCAACGTTATGTTTCTCATGAATTTTGGATGCGGGAATGATATTTGTCCTGCCATAACCGCCTTTCACTGAAGAATAAGCATTTTGATAATTAATGAAGTTTGCGCCTTGTGAAATTCCGCGCAGGATTGCGATCCGTTCCTGGATAGGAGGATGGGTGCTGGATAAGTTTGCCAGTTTTCTACCTTTTTGTTTGAGTGGATTGGCAATGTAAAGTCCGGCGGTTGCTTTGTTGGCAGATTGCAGATCGTAAGTCGAATTGGAAATCTTTTCCAACGCTGATGCAAGTCCTTCCGGGTAGCGCGTCAAGCGGACTGCCGAGGCATCAGCCAAATATTCTCGTTTGCGGGATATGGCAAAGTACAATAATCTCGCCATGATCGGCGCCAGGATCGCCATAACGATTGCCACGATCATCAAGATCATCTGAGCTTGACCGCCACCTTTATTTCCTGAGCTGCGTCTTCCTCCGCCGTACCAGAGGCTGCGCAGAAAAACATGTGAGAGAATCACAATACTGCCCAGAAGAACACCCGAAAAAGTCATGAAAAGCACATCTCGATTGAGAATGTGAGACATTTCGTGAGCGATAACTCCCTGCAATTCATCACGATTTAAAGTGGAAAGCAATCCTGCAGTTACTGCAATCGCTGCTTTTTCCGGAGTTCTGCCCACGGCAAAGGCATTGGGCGCCGGATCGGGAATGATATAAACTTTCGGCATGGCTGGTAATCCGGCGGCAATCTTCATTTCTTCCACCACATTGAAGAGCTGAGGATGAACATCATAGGTTACAGGCTTGGCTTTACTCATCATCAGGATGATGGAATCACCGGAAAAATAGCTGATGACAGACATCAAACCCCAGATGCCAAGAGCGATGAAGAAACCATACATTCCGCCTTCCTGACCACCGTAATAGCTGCCCAGAAAAATCCCCAGCAGCAGCAGACAGAATCCCAGAACGATGAAGAGAACCAGCGATTTGATCTTGTTAGCTCGAATTAATTCCCACATAAAATATCCCTTTATTTGACCTTGTCAGGATTTCTCTCAGTTCAATTTCCCACTAAATCCTGCCAAGGTTTCTTTCACATCTCTTTTTATCAACCTTAACATTGGTTACTGAAAGCCTCGTTGCAAGAAGCAATGGCAAGGTTTGAAATTAAGAAAAATCTACTTTTGGAACTTCTTTTTCGGCTGCGTTTTCCAGTTCGAAGAATGTTTCAAGCACAAAATTGAACATTCCGGCGATGATATTAGAAGGGAACATCTGGATCTTGTTGTTGAAGAAAAGCACCTGATCATTATAATTCTGGCGGGAAAAAGCAATTTTGTTTTCAGTGGATGACAGTTCTTCCTGCAAAGCCAGGAAATTGGTATTGGCTTTCAGATCGGGATAGTTTTCTACCACCACATAAAACTGGCTCATAGCTCCGCTCAAAGCGCTTTCGGCAGCAGATTTTTCTTTTACAGAACCAGCTCCCATTGCTTTGCTGCGCGCTTCTGTGATGCTTTTCAGGGTTCCTGCTTCATGCTTCATATAGCCTTTGGCGGTCTCGATCAGATTGGGAATAAGATCGTGGCGGCGTTTGAGCTGCACATCGATCTGTGACCAGGCATTTTTTACCTGATTTCTCAGCCGAACCAGGCTGTTGTAAATCCCTATCAAACTGAGAAAAATGAAACCCACAATTACTACAACTACGATTAGAGTGACCATAAATCCTCCTTGTCACGGCGAAGTCTCAAACACGTTTGGACGAAGCCTGACTTTTTTGTATTTCTAATCAGCATTAAACATATCTTTCAATAAATTTAGTACTTTATTATCTTTATCAAAAGTACCTTCTTTAATAACATCCTCCAGTTCTCCCTGATCAAACCACAAACCGTGTCCATTTTTACAACGGTCGATCAGGATTCTGTTTTTGTCTCCAACCGAAATTTTTTCCATTTTTTTGCCGCAAATCGGACATTTGAATTTCTTTTCCTGGCTTGATTTATCTATTTGGAATTGTTCCAATAATTCTCGGCCTTTTTCAGCATCACCCAAAAGCAGTTCCAATTCTCCCGCATCTAACCAGATTCCTTTGCATTTCAGGCAGTGATCGATTTCGATTTCGTTCAGTTCCAACACGATCATTGGTTCATTCTTACATACCGGGCATTCCATATCTTACCTCTGATTTAAATGCAGCGCATTTCATTTTATTTCCTCCGAAATTAACTGCTGCAAAGGAAAACGAAGATTTATTTATGTCAAATTTAAAATTAGATATTAAGCCAATCCTAATTTTTTTCGAACTTCCATAATGAATTTTAATTGATCGATCTGTTGAGGATGTTTTCTTTCTGAATGTTCGAAGTCATCCAGGAGAGCAATCACTTTCTCTTTGCCAAGAGCTGTTTTAACAGCTTGTTTGGGTGTGATATTTCCCAATATCGGAATTTTATTAGCGATCCAGTTATTCCAGTGGTTTTTAAAATAATTTTCCATCATCTGGTGTGTTTCCGGTGATTCTTCCAATATTCGTTCAGTTTCATCCGGTTTGGCTTTGATCGTGGGATCATTCATAATTTGATCGAGAGTTTTCATGATCGTGTTTTTATATTTTGCATTACCGGAGAGAAGTTTATTCATTTTAGCTTTTGCTGCTTTCTCTCTTTTCCTGGAATTCACAGCAACAGTTAATTCATTACCGCATATTGTGATATGAGCATAAACCGAACGATTGATTTCACCTTGCATTAAGGGTGATAACCAAGGAAATTCGATTTTGTAGAGTTTATTGTTTTCATCAAATTCCGCAATATCTCGATACTCTTCGTCAGTCCATGGTTCATCAAGGTCTTTCAATAAATTCCATACAAGTTCAGGATCAGTTATTTCATATTTGATGTCTGAAAAAACAAGATCGTTACCTTCTTTATTAACAAATTTTGGAGGTGTACTAATCTTTTCGTATAAATGAAGATACGAGCCAAAAAGCCAATTCTGCCATTTAGCGATATTTTGTCTGTTAATCTTTTTCAGGTCTTTTAGAATGATTTCTTTGAAGTTGATAATATTGATTTTTTCTTTAGATGGAATTTGAATCGAACTACAGCCGAGCATAAGATTCAAGCCTTCAAAATTAATAATACGGCCAAAAATAATACTGCCGTCTGATAAATAGTGGGTGCCTGATTTTTCTCGAACTAAAACGGTTTCATCCCATAACATATTTTTTAATGTCATGCCGTAATCAACCTGAATATCGGTAACTTCATAATAACTATATGGTTGTTTGCAAGCTTGCAGAATATATTCTCTCTCTAAAGGAGAAAGCCGGATGGCGTATTTATCCAAATAAAACTCGGCAATTGTGAAATCCATTTTGGAAGCCGGAATATTTATATCTATACTAAAAGCCGGCAGCCAATTGTATAAAAACCAGGGTAAAAAGATTTGAATATGCGGATTTGATTCGAATGATGTGCGTACTTTTGAACCGGAAAATGATTTCCAGGCTATATGTAAAACGTCAAACCCAAATTGCTGTTTGGCAAAACGGGCTAATTTATCTATCAATTTCTCATCAATTTGCCTGCTCTGTTGCCATAAAAATTCATCACTAATATCTCGCTGTTTATTCAAACAGCATTTCTTATATTTCTTTCCACTACCGCAAGGGCAAGGATCATTCCGTCCAACTTTTGCCATGAAATCTCCTCTATTTAATTTAAAGTACAGAAAAAATAAATCTGCTTTTTTAGGCAATTAATTTAGTGATTTCTTATTTCTATAAATTCCTGATGCTCATCACGGCGACGCCTACCAGCAGTGATTCTCTGGCTCTGTCTTTATCCAGCAGGATCGGTTGATAATCTTTATTGAAAGGTTGCAAAAGTATTTCTTGCCCACCCATGAATGTTTTAACTTTTTTCAAAGTAACCTCACCTTCCACATTCACCACGCAGATCCTGTCATCCGCATGAAGCCATTCATTATCCTGTTTCACGATGACCACATCACCGTTGGAAATATAGGGTTCCATGCTGTTCCCGCTGGCAAAAAATGCGAAGTAGTTATTAAAGTCTCCGGTCAATGAGTTTGTATCCATCAGAATATGATCGATCGGTTCGGCTGCTTCGATTTCCTGAGGTGAACCGCAACTGACAGAATCGATGATCGGCATGTAATAATAGTCTCGATCTCCAAATTGCTTCACATTGCGGGTGGGGAACATCGTGCCTTCTCCGGTGATCAACCAGTTAATATTTATATTGAAGTGAGTTGCTAATTTATTCAGAAAATTCAAGTCAGGCATGGTCTTATCTTTAATATAACGATTGATCACGACATTTGATGTTCCAATTTTCTGAGAAATAGCAACCTGTGTAAGATCAAGTTTGCGAAGAACTTGCTTCAATCTTTTTCCTAAAGACATATTTACCTCCATTCAATCAACTTAACTATGAGGTTAAGGAAATAAACCAAAATTAACCGTCAAGTTAAAAATTCCGGAGAGGTTATTATATCGCAAAATCAGATTGCTTTAGAATATTTTTATTTGCCGACTTGAATTTTGATATACTTCACCGATTATTTCACACCACTCCAATCCTGCCAGTTTCAGCTTATCCAGAAGTTTACCGGCTTTTTGAGATGGAACGGAGATCAGCAGCCCGCCGGAAGTTTGTGCGTCAAACATCAGCATAAGCTGATCATCGGTTAAAGCTTTGTTTGCCACATTCACTTTGCTTTGGAAATGATCCCGGTTTTTAAAGGAACCACTCGGGAACATGCCCATTTCAGCCAGATCAAACGCTTCCTTGATGAAAGGAATTGAATTAAACTCCAGGTTTATGGATGCCTGCTGATTGGTCATTTCGAAAAGATGCCCCAAAAGGCCGAATCCAGTGACATCCGTCATGGCATTCACTCCAACTTCAACTGCAATTTCCGAAGCTGTTTTATTCAGAAAACTCATGTGAAAAGAAGCTTTTTCGATAGCACCGGCTGAAGCCAATCCTGCTTTGATGGAAGTGGTGATCACTCCCATGCCAATTGGTTTCGTCAGAATTATTTTATCACCGGGTTTGATCGAATTATTTCTAAGGAATTTGTTGGGATGAACCAGGCCGGTGACGGAAAGTCCGTATTTCATTTCCACATCTTCGATGGTGTGTCCGCCCAATAATACTCCGCCGGCTTCCTGCACTTTTTCCAATCCACCCCGCAAAATTTCATTCAGCATTTCTTTGGTTACATTGCAGCTATCATAAGCCACCAGGTTCAATGCAGTATGAACTTTAGCTCCCATAGCGAAAATATCACTCAAGCTGTTTGCTGCAGCAATCTTGCCATACATGAAGGGATCATCAACGACCGGGGTGATGAAATCCACAGTTTGAACAATGGCGATATCATCTGAAATTTGATAAACACCGGCATCGTCGCTGCTGTCAAAACTCACGAGCGTGCGGGAAGATTTAATAAAATTCAATCCTCCCATGATCTTTGCTAAGTCCGCCGGACTTACTTTGCCGGCTCAACCAGCCGCGCGAACATGCTGGGTCAACCTGGTAATTCTTTCTTTTTCAGTTCTTTCACTCATCATTTCATTCCCAAATATTTATCGGGTAAATTTCAGAGAAAGCAAATCTGATGTCAAATTATTAAATTCAGGAAGATTCTAAACTATGTATCTCACATTTTCAATATCTTCTTTCAAGTTTCGATTCTCATTCCTAACTTTCCAGTTGGGAATGTAATAACGTGTGAAGCTCTGCTTCATATTTAGAATTTTCCAAACTATTATATTAAAAAACAGAACAAGAAAAATATCATAAACTATAAATCCTTTTACAAAAAAAATCAGATTTGTTTTTTTGCAGTTGGAGATAAAATAAAGGAAGAAATATGAAAAAGACAATATTTTGTTTAGCGTTGCTGCTGGCATTTTCTGCTGTTCAGGCGAATTTAGGCTGGATGCAGCTTAACTTGTATAAAGGCGTCGGCGTGGCAAATCCAGCGGGGAACACTTATAACATTACCTATTTGGAAGTGGAAGGCGCAGGAAATACCGGTTGTCTGGAAATGTATTTTTCAGTGGATATTAATGAATTTTTGGGAGCCACGGATGTGGTGAGAGAAAGCGTGCAGCCAGGTAGTTATCAAATTCTTCTCAACTCGCGTTTCAGTCTGGATAAATTTCTTTTAACGGATTTACAACTTGGTTCTGTTCAGGAATGGTATATTACAGGTTTATATCAAGGTAGAGCAGATCAGCAATTTTCCGGAGATAATTATTCTATTGGTTTAGGAACGGATATTCAAATTCCCTACATCGAAAAATTCTCTTTCAATTTCTATAAAATGTTCGAACATGTGAATCAACAGAAAAACAATAATTGGAAAGTAAGCTTTGAAGATGCCGGCTGGCTGGCAGAGATCATCTGGGATACACAACTTAAAGAGATTGGAGAAGATTTTACTCTTTCCTACCGGGGAAAAGCAACCTATGGCTTTGCCAACAACTGGGCGGAAGAAAACTATCTGGGACCCGACGACACAGGAACATATGTTCTTTCCGGCACATCCACGGAATGGCTGATGTTCAACGGACTTTTCTGGAACGCGAAGAAATGGTCGATTTCAACCAGTTTCAAATTGCACAATCATTATCTTTATCGCGATTCAAAAAATCATGATGCTCTCTCTTTCTGGTTTGGATTGCATCGTAAATTTTAGGAAAACCATTAGGAATCATAGGGAAAATTGAACACTGAAAAATATATATCTATATCCCTATAAAGGGATCATAAATTCTTTTTATCTTTAACTTGATTCAGGATAATAAATTAGTTCTCATCTAAAAAATAAAAATAAAAAAAACATTCACAAGACAATTTAATTTTTCAATTTTGACCTCAATAAATGTTTAGGAGGAGAGTAGAATGAAAAAAACGTTAGTTGTTTTGTTGATGGTGTTGGTTTCAGCTGGGCTTTTGGCAGATTTTACCTGGGGACAGTTGAACTTTTATGAGGGAATTGGTGTTTCTAATCCTTATGGTGGTGAAACTTACAACCTCACCTATTTCGAAATTGAGGGTGGTGGCAGAACTGGAATCCTTAATCTGTACTATTTCTTTGATGTGAATAATATCTTCGGAATTAGAGATGAACTGAAAGAAAGTGTTGCACCTGGTGATTATTTTTTGAAAATCAATCCCAGATTTAGTCTTACTCAATTGATGGGTAGAGAAAAATGTTTTGGTCCGATCAAAGAATCTTATCTTGCATTCAATTACAAAGGTTGGGCTTCAGGTGGTTTTTCTGGTGATAATTACTATGTAGGTATTGGTACCGAATTTAGCAATACCTTTCTTTGATATGTTCTCCTTTAATTTCTACAAAATGTTTGAAAATACTAACACTAATAATGCTCCTTTAGATTCTTTGGGTGTACAAATTGGTGCTGATGATTGGGAAGTGAAATTTGAAGATGCCGGTTGGGTTGCTGCTATCAACTGGTTCACAGTCGTAAAGAAATTTAACGAAAAATTCAATCTTTCATATCAGGGCTGGTCAGATTTTGGCTTTGGCAATACTTATGCCGAAGATAATAATTTGGATTGGTCAGTTTTCCCACCAGTAAAATGTGGAACTCAAACAGAATGGCAGATGTTCAACGGTTTCTTCTGGAATTATGACAAATGGTCTGTTTCCACCAGCGTAAAATTCCACAATAATTTCCTTTACACCGATCTTGAAACTCATGATGCTATTTCTCCCTGGATCGGGCTGCATCGCAGATTCTAAGTTAAGTTAGATTTATTTTAAAAGCAGGCTTCGGCCTGCTTTTTTCTAAATTCGATACTTTTTGAAAGTATCAATTCTTTAAGACACACAATTATGAAAAAATTTTCATTTTTCGGTGAAGGAGAAGTGATTGCCATCTAAACAGATCCCTGTAGTGGAGATGAAAAATATCACCAAGAAATTCGGTGATTTCACTGCCAACAACAAAATTAACCTGACTGTTTACAAAGGTGAAGTACACGCTCTGCTGGGTGAAAATGGAGCCGGCAAATCTACTCTGATGAACATTCTTTATGGCTTGTATCCGCCTACAAGTGGTGAGATTTACATTAACAACAAGCTGGTGGAGATCAAGAATCCTAACATAGCAATCCAGCACAGAATCGGCATGGTGCACCAACATTTTATGCTGGTTAAGCCGTTTACCGTTACAGAAAATATCATTCTTGGCATGGAAAAAACCAACCGGTTTGGCATACTGGATTTGAAAAAAGCTGCTGCCGAAGTGAAAGAACTTTCTCAGAAATATGCTTTGCTGGTAAATCCTGATTCCAGGATCGAAGATATCACCGTGGGTATGCAGCAGAGAGTGGAAATTCTGAAAGCCTTGTATCGAGGGGCCGATATTCTGATTCTGGATGAACCGACAGCTGTGCTTACTCCGCAGGAAATTTATGAACTCGGGAAGATCGTTCATAATCTTACCAATGAAGGAAAATCTATTATTTTGATCAGTCATAAACTGAAAGAGTTGAAAATTATGGCTGACCGCTGCACGATCATCCGGAGGAGTAAATACATCGACACGGTGGATGTGAGCAAAACCAGCGAAGAAGAACTGGCAGCCAAAATGGTGGGGCGCAAGGTTAGTTTCGTGGTAGATAAAGAACCGAAAACTCCAGGTGAAATTGTGCTGAGTGTAAAAGATCTGATGGTCAAAGATAATCGCGGTATCAGTGTGGTGAACGGATTAAATCTGGAAGTACGGAGAGGTGAGATCCTGGGTTTGGCAGGCATCGATGGAAATGGGCAAAGTCAATTTTTGGAAGCGATTACCGGTTTGCGAAAAGTAGAATCCGGTAAGATCCTGATGAACGGTGCAGACATCACTAATCATACTCCTAAAGAAATATTCGAAAGTAAAATTTCCCACATTCCACAAGACAGACAAAATCGCGGCCTTGTTATGGATTTCACAGTTGCCGAAAATATGATTTTGGAAACTCACTCGAATAAACCGTTTTCTAAAAATGGTGTAATGGATCACCACCAAATCAAAAGTTTCACTACTAAACTTATCGAAAAATTTGATATTCGCCCGACCGATGAAACAAAAATCGCCGGTACACTTTCGGGTGGAAACCAGCAGAAAGTGATTATTGCCCGAGAAGTGACGCATGATCCCGATCTTTTGATCGCAGCTCAGCCAACCCGTGGCTTGGATGTTGGAGCTATCGAATATGTGCATGAAAGTTTGGTTAAACAACGAGATGAAAACAAAGCTGTTTTACTGATTTCACTGGAATTAGATGAAGTGATGAACGTGTCCGATCGTATTGCTGTAATGTTTGAAGGTAAAATTGTTGGGCTTATCGACGCCAAAAAAGCAGACATGGAAACTCTTGGCTTAATGATGGCAGGCGGGGGATCGGCATGATCAAGAAGTTCTTGAAGCTTTTTTCCAATCACACCCTGTTATTCACCTTGGTTTCCATTTTATTAGGTTTAATCATTGGTGCTTTGATTTTACTGGCTGCCGGTTATAATCCATTACAGGCCTATGGTGTGATGATCCAGGGAATTTTTGGCAAACCTAAATATCTTTCCTATGTCATCATTCGTTCCACACCGCTCATACTCACCGGTCTTTCTATCGCTTTTGCCTTCCGAACGGGACTTTTCAATATCGGGGCGGAAGGGCAATTTATCATTGGTTCCACCACAGCTGTTGCTGTTGGTTATTTTCTTCATTTGCCGATGATTTTACACATTCCGCTGGTGATAGTTTGCGCCATCTTCGCAGCCGGATTCTGGGGAGGAATTGCGGGTTATTTCAAAGCTCGCTTTGGTGTGAACGAAGTAATTTCTACGATCATGCTGAACTGGGTTGCACTTTATTTGCAGAACTTTTTGATCTACACACATGGATTTCAAAAACCAGGTGGTGAAGTATCCTACAGCATTCAACCCACTGCCAGTATCAGGTTTTTGAATGAATGGAAGCTTTCCGATGAAGGAACACAATGGTTGATAGAACATCCATTCTGGCGAGATTTTTTCAAAACACCCATCAATTGGGGCTTTCTGATCGCGATTGCTGTGGCGGTGCTCCTCTGGTTTATTCTAAAACATACAACGCTCGGTTATCGCCTGAGGGCAGTTGGTTTCAATCCGAATGCTGCTGAATACGGCGGCATTAACGTGAAGAAAAACATAGTCATTTCGATGACGATTGCCGGTGCACTTTCCGGTTTGGCCGGAGCTGTTCAAGTGATGGGCGTTTCACACAATGTGTCTTTGCTGGCAGCGATGGAAGGTTATGGTTTCGACGGCATTGCGGTATCTTTGATTGGAAGCAGTACTCCGGCCGGATGTGTACTGGCAGGATTGCTGTTTGGCGCTCTCAAGTATGGCGGTCCCAAAATGCAGCCGGCTATGGGTGCACCATCTGAGATCATCAACATTGTAATTGGCATAATTGTGTTCTTCATTGCCATGCCGCAGTTGATCAGATTGCTCCTGAAATTCACCCAGAAAAAGAAGGAAACAGTAACCGAAACTGTGGAGATAGATTATGTTGGATAGCATTGCTCTGATATTGGGTACTGCCTTGATGTATTCAACACCGCTCATCTTCACATCGCTGGGTGGAGTAGTTTCAGAAAATTCGGGTGTGATAAATATCGGTTTGGAAGGAATGATGGTGGTGGGTGCTTTCACCGGTGCTGCGATCGGCTATTTCACGGGAAATCCCTGGCTGGCATTCCTGCTGGCAGGTTTCGCCGGAGGATTATTTGGCTTACTACATGCCATTGCCTGCGTCACATTCAACGCCAATCAAATAGTTTCCGGTATTGCCATTATTTTCCTGGGTCCTGGTTTATCTCTGTTTCTCAGCCGGATATTTTTTTCCGGTGCCACCATGACGCTTTCCATCGATCTGAACAACAAAATGCCGAGA